>JAUVKM010000027.1 GCA_030596265.1 Candidatus Cloacimonadota bacterium | reverse complement strand
GATAACTCTCTCTTTTCTTTCTGTATACAGTATTACACCTTACATAATAAAACTTGCCAATAAAATAAATTTTCTGGATAAACCAAATGCACGTAAAGTACATAAAAAAGCTACTCCGCTTTTGGGTGGATTAGCTGTATTTATCGGGTTTTTTATACTTACTATTTATATTGTAATAATGAATTTGCACTCATTCAATAGACCAATTATTGGTTATTTACTGGGAGCTTTCATAATTATTTTTGTTGGTATCATTGATGATAAATTTGGAATGAAACCAATTATTAAACTGATTGGTCAGGCACTTTCATGTTTTGTGTTTTTATATTCCAATAACCTTTTAGAACTTTTTGGTCCATTTTATATTACAATTCCCATTCTATTTTTATGGATGGTGGGACTTATGAATGCTTTGAATTTTCTTGATAATATGGACGGTATCATCACAGGGATGTCCGGTATTCTCGCCCTTGGGTTTTATGCCTTCAGCTTTATAAGCAAAACACATTCTGTAGCAGTTCAAGCAAACCTTATGATGTTGATTTCTTTGATATTCGCCGGTTCCGTATTTGGTTTTCTTCCTTATAATTTTAATCCGGCAAAGATCTTTCTGGGAGATGCTGGAAGTATGTTCATTGGCTACTTCCTTTCTACAATGGGAATATTAGCAGGACATCTGGCTGTAACAAGAATGAACAGTCCTATATTCTATCTGTTGCCTGTGTTGCTATTAAGTTATGCCATTTTTGATATTTCGCTTGTAAGTTTCATTAGAAAACGTGATGGTAGAAAAATTAGTCAGGGCGGTAAAGATCACTCAACTCACCGCATACACAATGCAATGCAATCACCTAAAGTTACAGCAATATTCGTATATCTGATCAATACTATTATTGTGTTGATAACAATTTTAGTATTTAAAATGGAATCCGAAAAACTTCTGATCATTTTGACTATTTTATTTGCTATAATATTTTTATTCTTCGGTAGAAAATTAGATCAGGTTCCTGTTATAATACCAGAAAATCAATTGAATGATAAATAAATTCATAGTTCAGAATTATTGACAGGAATGAACTAACTGAAAAAATTAGAATTCTTAATATAAATGGAATTATATAAAATATGAAAATGAAAATAATTTTGGTCATATTAATATTATTTATTGTTGTATCCAGCCACGGTTGGGCAAACAGTAAATTTAATATTGCTCATCAATTGTATATGAAAAGCAATTATGTGATGGCAATAAAGCATTTTGATGATTTTATAGAGACTTCTAAAAATGGAGCATTCTTAACACAGGCAGAATTAGAACGTTCCGATTGTTATTATCAACTTGGTTCTAAAGCTTATTTAAAAGAAAACTGGCTTTTAGCTTCACGACTTTTCTTTTTGTCTAATTCAAAAATTGCTGACTTAAAACTTGATGATTGTTACTTTCAATTAGCACAGCAACAACTCTTACAGAATGTTCCTTCTTCTGCTTTGGAATATTATCAAAAAGTTGTTTCATATTTGAAAAATTCTGAACATATTCCTGAGATATTATTTAATAGAATTCAAATTTATATCAAGATGGGAAATAAACTCTCTGCTTTTAATGATTATCATTTTCTTTGGGAGAATCATCCTGATAATTCTTTTACCATCGAGATACAGCCATTCATTGATGATTTAATGCCCTCATTTGTTAATGAAGCTCTCACCTTTAGAGATTCAATGGAATATAATATCTCAATTGACATGCTGTCCAAATTGAGTCAATATCCATCAGTATTTCAAGATGACATTTTTGTTCACATCAGCGATCTATATCTACTGAAAGCTGAAGAGGCTTTAGTAATAAAAGAGTACGAGTTTTTAAAAAAATATCTTGATCTCGCTGTGGATAACGATGAATTAAAAAAAGAAATTGTCAGCAAAAAATTAGATGATATTTGTTCAAAAATATTTCAGGAAGGAGATAAACTTGTATCTTCTTTCCAATTTGATGAAGCTATTGAAATTTATAATAACTGTTTTATATTGATTCCAGAATTCCAGATCTGTACTAATATTATTAACGAAACAAATGATAAAAAGCTAAAATATAAATCTGCTTTAGAACATGAAGATCAGGCAATCCAATTTGAAAAGAATAAAGAGTATGCACTTGCTTATACTCACTATAACAAATCCTACAAATTGTTCCAAACTGCAAGAGTGAAAGAAAATATTTACATAATGAGTAATTTACTTCAGGCAGAAAAAGATCCGAAAGCTTTTGCAGAAAAAATCATAAAAGATTATAAAAAGGGTATTATCCCTGCAGGGGTTGAGGCAAGAGAATCATCATTAATTGCCCAATATAGTGATCAGGTTGATACCTCTGGTTGGAAAGTATATTATGCAATTGGTGAATTCAAATATGAAGTGAGGTTTGATCTGCTTTCACCGGCAGAAAATTATTATTACGCTTGGCGTGTAAACCTTAAAACACGTGAGATCACTTCGCTAAATAAAATTTCTGAAGATGTGATGAAAAGGTAAAGATCATGAATAAATATTTAATTGTTTTTTTCCTCTTTTTATCAACTTTATTATTCCCAGAAAAATTTAATATTGAAGAATTTTCCAATCCTGCAAAATATAATTGGGAAAATATGGAAGATAGATGTAAAGCAAGAGATGATCTCGACAGTAGACAAAAATTACTTCAGATATATGAATTAAATAAACAGCAAGTTATTAGAAATATGATAAAATCTGCTTTTGCTCCGGGTTGGGGTCATTATTCATCACACGATTATACAAAAGGACATACTTTTATAGCATCTGAAATTGTATTATTTGGCACCAGCTACTATTTTTATAACCGGGCAATGGATGATTATCATAATTATGAAGATTCACATTATATCGGAGATATTAAGCAGCTCTATCTTGATGCAAACAGCAATTACAAATATTCACAACTCTTCTTTAGTTTAGGAGCTGTTGTCTGGATGTATACGATCTATGATTCAATTAGCGCTACTCAAGAATATAATCAGAATCTGTGGAATGACCTCTCTAAGAAACTTCACTCACAGAGAGTTCTTATAACACCTACAAGTATAACAGTGAGGTTCTAATGAAAAATATAATGTTAGTATTGAATCAAGTATGGAACTATTTATTTGATTTTCAATTCTGTTTAGCTCCCCTTTGTAAGGGGAGAGTAAGAGGGGTTTACTCAAATGAAAATCAAATATCTCAAAAGATTCGTTACCTGACACTAATTATTCTGCTCCTGTTTACCATATCCTGCTCTCTTGACCGCACAAACCCGCTTGATCCTCTGGTAAGCGGTACTAACGCTCCCAATGAAGTAACAAACATTACCATTGTAACTACCGAGAATAACACAATAATAATATCCTGGAATTCAGTGAACACTGTTGATGGCTATTATATTTATCGCTCTCAAAGTTATGATGGTTTATATGAACTTATTCCCGAAGAAATCAATGCTTCAGTTAGCACTTATGAAGATACTGATGTAGATATTCCCGGAAATTTCTATTGGTATAAAATGTCTGCCTATATTGAATTAGATGAAGGAAGACTGGAAGGATACAGATCGGAACCAAAAACTTGGAATTAGTATGACTTTCTTAAATGAACTGAATCCTCCACAGCGAAAGGTAGCTACCACAACCGAAGGACCTATTCTTGTATTAGCTGGAGCAGGAAGCGGAAAAACCCGTTCAATTATCTACAGAATAGCATATTTGATAAACGTTAAACATATCAGCCCATATAACATTCTAGCTGTAACTTTTACAAATAAAGCCGCTCGTGAGCTAAAAGATAGATTGCAGAGATCATTTAATATTTCTACTAATTCGTTATGGATAGGAACATTTCATTCTGTCTGCACACGTATTCTGCGAACTGAACAGGAATTCTTACCATTCACTTCAGATTTTTCTATCTTTGATGATGTTGATCAGAAATCCGTTTTTAAGAAGATCTACAAAAAATTAGAAATTGACACAAAAGATTTTGCACCAAGAAAAGTTGCTTCAGTAATTAGTAATCAGAAAAATTCACTTGTGCTTCCAAAAGATTTCTTTGATTTCAATGAAGAAAATTATTTTACGGAAATTACTTATAAAATATACAAAGAATATCAAAACTTTCTGCTTGAAAATAATGCTCTCGATTTTGATGACCTATTGATGTACACAGCAATTTTACTCCACGATAATAAAGCTATAAGAAAAAAATATGCTGAAAAATTTAAATACGTAATGATTGATGAATACCAGGATACAAATTACGCACAATTTAAAATAATTAATCTCATTGCCAAAGAGCATCAGAACCTTTGTGTTGTAGGTGATGATGATCAGGCTATCTACAGCTGGCGTGGTGCAAATATAGGTAACATTCTTAATTTCGAGAAAGATTATAATAACGTACTTACAGTAAAACTAGAACAGAATTACCGTTCTCCAAAATCTATTCTCGATGCTGCCAACTGCCTGATAAAGAACAACTCGGAACGGCATCCCAAAGAGTTATGGACGGATATCACTTCCAAAGAAAAACCAAAACTACTTAAACTCGAAAATGAAAATCAGGAAGCTGAATTTGTTGCAGAAATGATTTCCCAACTCTCCTCTTCGGGTAAAAGTTTAGATGACTGTTTAGTGCTTTATCGAACCAATGCTCAATCACGGGTTTTTGAGAATGCGTTTTACCAGCATAAACTAAAATATCAAATCGTTGGCGGAGTTAATTTTTATCAGCGCAAAGAGATCAAAGATATTGTAGCTTACCTGCGGATTCTGGTCAATCCGCAAGATTCAAATAGTTTTATAAGAATTATAAACTTTCCGCCTCGTAAAATTGGAAAGATCTCAACAGAAAGGATTGAAAGATTTGCTCAAGATAATGAGATGACTTTATTTGAGGCTGTTCAAAATGAGATCTCAACTCTGAGTGGAAAAACTGCACAAACTGTTATGGAATTTGGAAAGCTTTTAAAAAAATGGAAAAAGTTATCACTTGAAATTCCCATAACTCCATTGGTTAAAAAGATCATTGATGAACTTGAACTTATTGAACTTTATGATAAAAGTGATGATCCAAAAGATATTGCACGTTCAGAAAATCTAAAAGAATTCGTTACAGCAACTCAAGAATTTTCTGATAATTTTGAATATGACACCGAAAGAGCTCCCATGCTTACCGATTTTCTTCAAAGTATTTCGTTGCAGACGGATATGGATAATCTGGATGAAGATATTGAGACTGTGAAGTTGATGACCATGCATAACGCCAAAGGATTGGAATTTGATCATGTATTCATTGTTGGTGTTGAAGATGGACTTCTTCCCCACTCGCGATCTATTGATGATGTTCAAAAATTAGAAGAAGAACGCCGCCTTTTATATGTAGCTATAACGCGTGCAAAAAAATCTGTTCATCTCACTTACACTCGAATGCGCCAAGTTTTCGGTTCAATTGCTATGGCAATGCCCAGCCGCTTTTTAATGGAGATCGATGATAACCTAATTGATTCTGAAAATAGCCGTTATTATGATTTAATGGCACCACGCCCAAAAAGGAGAAATAAAACTAAGAAACCAGTTGTTACCGAAAGTCAGAAATATTTTAAGATTGGACAAAAAATTTACCATAACAAATTTGGTAAAGGTGTTGTTCTAAACGTTGATGGTTCTGGGAAAGAAGCAAAATTATCAATTTCTTTTTCTGGAGGTCAACTCAAGAAAATAGTTGGGACATTCGTAACAACGGGGGAAATATGAAAACATTAAAAATCGTAATAATAATAATGATTATATTCGTGGCTATAGAACTTTCTGCTACAAAATATGCCGGTGAGATTTTCCAAATTGGTGCAGGAGTACGAAATTTTGCTTTAGGTAATTGTGGAGTAACTGATGTAAACTCTTCCAGCCTTGCCTATTGGAATTCCGCTTTACTTACACTTGTTAAAGAAGATAGATTCGAGCTTATGTATGCTGAAGAATACTTGGGACTTCTCTCTTACGATACCGCTGCAGCTATCTGGGGACAGACAAATAAATTCTCTGTAGTACTTACCAGAATTGGTGTAGATGATATTCCATTAACTGAGCTGGAAAATCCTGATGAACCAATATCAGGAAGTAACCGACCCTATAAATATGGTTCAGTAAACAATTCTGATATAGTTGTCTATTTTGGTTTTGCCAGAAAATTCGGTAAATATAATATTGGTTTCACACCTAAAATTGCTTACCGGAATCTTGCCGATGAAAATGGATTTGGATTTGGAGCTGATATCTCAACATTCTTCATATTATCAGAAAAGACTATACTGGCTGTTAAATTGAGGGATTTCTTTTCTACTCAGATCCTTTGGGGAAATGGGACTCATGAAATTGTTAATCCATCTTTAGATTCTGAAATAAATCATAGTTTCATACTCCCTGTTTTCAGACGAAATTCTACTGTTTATCTTCGTGCTGAAATATTTGCTGAAGGGAGAGATACATCTTCTTCTGTTGCACTTGGTCCGGTGAGTTTAGATTATCATCTTGGTTATGAAATTAACTTCCATTCTGCTGTTGATCTTTACATGGGTTATGATCTTACCAATATTACTTCCGGCTTAAAACTAAAAATAAAAAAATGGGATATAAATTACTCTTTCGAGTATGATAATAAACTGGAAAATTCACATAGAATTTCAGTAGGACTGAATTTATAATATGAAAAAAATCGCAATTTTAGGCATAACAGGTTCTATTGGAATCTCTACTATAGAAGTTGTCAGACAGCATCCAAACGAGTTTGAGATAGTTCTGGCTTCATCTAATAACAATTATTCCAAATTATTAGAGTTTGCTGTTGAATTTAATATTCCCGAACTAGTTATTTCTAACTCTGCACTGAAACAAAAAATTGTAGATATTCCAAAAAATTCTAACCTTACTTTTGGCGAGGATGAATTACAAAGAAAAATTGAATCGGTTGATTGTGATATCATTTTGAACGCAATTTCCGGCTCTGCCGGATTGCGTTCTTCTATTACGACTATATCTAAAGGTACAGACCTGGCCCTGGCAAATAAAGAATCACTGGTTATGGCTGGGTATAAAATGATGGAGATGCTGGAAAATTCAAACACAAAACTTATTCCGGTAGATAGTGAACACAGCGCAATTCTGCAGGCAATTGGTAATTCTACACCGGATGAAATACGTTCCATTATTATCACAGCTTCTGGTGGACCTTTCAGAGATCTGCCCTTAAATGAGTTTGAAAATATCACACTGGAAGATACACTTAAACATCCAACCTGGGATATGGGCGCAAAGATAACTATTGATTCTGCCACAATGATGAATAAAGGTTTAGAAGTTATCGAAGCACATTGGTTGTTCCATAAATCTTACGATGATATAAAAGCAGTAATTCATCCACAATCAATTATTCATTCTTTTGTGGAATTTGTGGATGGATCGATTGTAGCACAATTGAGTTTTCCTAATATGCAAATTCCTATTCTATATGCACTCACACACCCAAATCATATTAAGTCAACAATCCATAGAACAAACATTCTAGACCTTCCTAACTTGAATTTCAATGAGTTGTCTATTGAGCGATATCCACTCTATGATATTGCTCTTAATGCCGGAATAGAAGGTGGTATTTTGCCTACAGTTCTAAATGCTTCCAATGAAGCTGCGATCGATCTTTTCTTAGATAGGAAAATATGTTTCACCAGTATAAGCAGAATTGTTGAGAAGCAGATCAATAAGTTCCATAATTTCCAAGATCCAAGTATTGAAGAGATAATTAATATAAATAAAGACGTATATATTCAAACTAAACAGAATTATAAAAACCTGATCTGATCAGGTCGTTTTCTTCGTAAGCACAGTTTCATACTAGTTTAAACTCTTTTTTTCTAAACACTTAATTCGCACATAAATGTATTTATAGGATAGGAATATGCAAAAAAATCAAACTTTGATTATTCCTGCAATTCTCTGGATTCTAGGAATAATTATAGCAAGACAAACTGTTTTACCAATTTTATTTCTAATGGTTGCAATTCCAATTCTGCTGCTTTTATCTTTTAATAAAAAATTACGATTTATATGTTTTTGCCTTGTTGTAGTCTTTTTGGGAATCCTCCGATACGACATTAAATCAGAATTTACTCAAAATAGTATTAGAACTATACTGGAAACTCATTCAACTATAACTCAACCCATTCAAGGGAGAATAATCTCTGAGGTAAAGAGTAAGGATGGAAACTATAGTTTTATTTTAGAGTTACATCAGATAAAAGAAAGCAAAGTTACCGGAAAAATTAAATTTTATACAAGAACTAAAAACTTATATTATGGAGATATAATTTCGGTAGTTGCTACCATAAAAGAGCTTCCAGGCTCTACTAATCCTGCCTCATTCGATTATAAAGAATTTCTCGATGCAAAAATGATCTTTGGTTCCGGTTATTCAATATCACCTATTAGCAAGATCGGGTATAGAACTAACATCTTTAAAAATACGGTTATCATTATCAGGAAATACTTGCGGAATAGAATAAATGACAGATTTGGAGAGCATGCAGGTTTCGTGAAAGCAATTGTGATAGCAGAAAAAGATGAGATCAATGCTAAACGAAACATAATGTGCAGAGCAGGATTAAGCCATTTACTCGCTGTAAGCGGATTGCATGTTGGATTATTATCACTTATTATACTGTCTGTTCTAAATGCATTCATACCCAAGAGAAATATCAGCAGAATTATTATTATGTGTCTTCTAATAGTTTATGCAGCGATCTGTTTATGGGCACCATCAGTTACCAGAGCAGCTATTATGATAATACTATTTTTTCTGGCAAAAATATTACAACGTAAACCGGTTGCCAATAACATCCTCTTCGCCAGTTTACTCATAATAACTGCAATTAATCCTAATCAACTTTTCTTAGTTGGATTTCAAATGTCATATATAGCAGTTTTTGTATTATTGAATATTCTTCCCAAATTCCAGTTTATAAAACTTAAAAAAAAAGAATTGGAATACCTGAGTAAAGGTAAGTTAATATTAAATGGGATTCTAATTCTCATCTGCACATCATTCATCCTCAATATATTCCTCGCACCACTTACAGCTTACAATTTTCATCAATTTGGATTTAATGGAATTGCCGGTAATTTTCTGGGAATTCCACTTATTGGAATGATCTTGCCCTTGAGTTTGATCGTTATCCTCCTTCCCGGAATATACATTTCTGTATTTCAAAACAGCTTCCAGTTCATCATGCTGATATTCGAGAAATGGACAAGTTTTTCTGCTGGACTTCCTCTCCATTTCGATTTCATTTTTATCTCAATTATTCATTTGATTCTACTATATTTTATACTCACAGCTTTAGTATTCTTGTTTAAAGGTTCTCGCAAACAACGCAAATGGTTGTTCATTTCTATCATATTTCTTTCCGGTATATTCATTTTATTGGGTAGACAAAATTCCAATAAACTTACCATCACATTTTTCGATTGTGGGTTAGGAGATCTTGCACTCATTCAAACTGCACAGAAAGAAACAATACTCATCGATACCGGTCCGCCGGAGAAAGGGATGAATTCCTTCACCAGATCTGCTCTTCCCTATTTGCAAAAAAATGGAATTAGCAGTATAGATTATGTTCTTATTACACATGCTCATAATGATCATTATGGTGGTGTATTTAGTGTATTTGAAAATCTTGATGTAAAGAATCTAATTGTAACTGATGAATTTCAGAACAGGAATATATGGAACAGCATCGCCGGAGAAGTGGAAATTGAAAGATGTTCCGTATTTACTGTATTAGATACAACTCACATCAGTTTTAATGAGATCAATTTCAAGATCATCCATCCTGACAGATATTACGAAAGTGGTAATATCAATAATCTCTCTATAGTTGTACGATTAGATTATGGAGACTTATCCGTACTTTTCACCGGTGATCTGGAGCGTGAAGGAGAAGATTATTTAATTAATAATTATCCTCAATTCCTCGATTGTGATGTTTTAAAAGTTGGACATCATGGCAGCAAAACTGCCAGTTCTCCTGCATTTATTAAGGTTGTTGATCCGCAATATGCAATAATTTCTACTGCCAAGAAAAACAGATTTAATTTTCCGCATAAAATTACTTTAGAAAGATTTGAATTTTTGGGTCCAAACCTTATGATAACAGGTTATGATGGTGCCTGCCAAATTGTATCGGATGGTAATAGTGCTCAGATCACAACCGTTGTTTCAGAGAAGAATATTATTGATAATGATTTGAAATGAATGTATGCTTCTCACATTATTTGACAGCTCAATGAACTATCCCTACTTGTTTAATTCAACTAATTCCCACGACTAAAGTCATGGGCTATTTCCTCGTTACCAAGTTTATCTTTGGAACCGCAATAACCATAGGCAATTTTTCTCAAACGCAACCCATGATTTTAATCGTGGGTGCAGACATAAAACCTTCCGAAGGTTGAGAATAAATGAAAGCCACATAACCTTCGGAAGGTAAAAAAAGCCCCGGCGAACCGGGGCTAATTGCTAACAGCTAATTGCTAACTGCTATTTCATAAGAAAGAGAAGTTGCCCCTCCCAAAATAGGTCAGGGCTAAATTCTCTTATTTCATAAGAATCATTTTCTTAGTGTTGTTATAATTTTGTGCTTTCATCTTGTAGAAATAAACACCACTAGCTACAGATTTATTTGTATTGTCTCTACCATTCCAAGTTACTATGTAATTACCGGTCTCTCTTACATCATCTACAAGGGTCTTAACAAGCTGACCTTTTACATTGTAAACATGAAGAGTTACTTTACCAGCTTCTTTGATTGAGTAAGCAATATTTGTAACTGGGTTGAATGGATTAGGATAGTTACCGTTAAGCTTTGTAACTGCTACAATAACATCTCCGGAATCTTCTCCACCCCATTCGAATATAACTTCAATTATGTCAGATTCACCCGCCGGATCAGCATAAACGGCAGAAACACCTGCTGTATAATTCTCACCATTTACAAAAGGAGGATCAGGGCTATATGTATATTCAAATACATCGGCACCAACTGTATCAACAAGTTCTTCATCAAGATATACGTTGTAGCCTGTAAGCTCACGTGTTGCTACTGCTCCAGAACTTAGTACAACATCATCGAAGTAGAACATTGCTACATCACTACCGTTTCCACCACCAAAGAGATTAACTCCACCGAATGAAAGAAGAGCTCCTGCTCCAAAACATCCTAGTGAATATTGATACCCTATCATCTCTACACCATCATGATAGTAGATTGCCCAGTCAGTATCTAAGTCTACAACAATTTTAAGATCCATCCACTCATCATGGTTAAATGCATAAGTGAGAGCACCAGCTGCACCAGCATCAGCTAAAGCAGTTCCATCTGTCTGGAAGTAGATCTGGAATGCCCATTCTGTTCCCGGTACATTTGTTTTTTGCAGATTAAAGTATCCGCAATAATCTGTTGGTACAAACATTTTCATTTCATATGTATATACACCTGATGTATAATCTTCCATAATAAGAATAATGTCTTGATTCACTTCAACAACTACTGAGTTAGATGGGCTGCTTGCTTCTACATCAGTTACTAATGCATCATCAGCTCCACCCGGAGTACCACTCCAAGTTGTCCAATCATCGCCAACTACACCTATGTAGTCACCAACTGTATAACTATCCATATTATCTTCGATAATTACTCCACCTACTGCAGGTGGATCCCAAGTTACTATACCCAGGACAGCATCTACAGCTACATTTGTTGGAGGGTCAAAGACTGGAACAGGATTTTCAACTATCATTGTTACATCAACAATTACAGGGTCACCAGCATTGTTAGCAATTTCTATGTCTGCTGTTTTAGTACAATCACCCAGACCTGCAGCATCAAGAGTTACATCTACTATCGTTGATTCTCCAGGAGGAACTGTACCTGTAAGAGGAGAAACTGTGATCCATGGTTCGTCACCAGGACAAAGTTCTAATCCTACGATAAATTCATTCTGAACCATACAACCGATTGTAACGAATCCAGGCCAAAGTCCCTCTGCTACGAACAATCCACCAGCAGAGCCAGTAGGACTTCCAACCAGGGTTCCAACGTCAAATACAACACCGGTTTCTCCACCAGCAGCTATATCATATTGCACAAGAATTCCACCACCAACTGATTGACTGAATCCCCAAAGGAATGGTCCATCATCACTGTAGTCATCATAAGCAAATCCATAATAACTAATATATGTAGGTGATATTGTAAGTGTATTCAATACTGTACCACTTCTATCAAATAGTGTGATAGTATCAGACCAGTTATTTGCCCAGAAACCATCTGCAGCATCATCATAAGCAATAGCACGGCAGGATACAGGAGCTGTAATTGTACTTATAAGAGCTTCTGCTCCAGGAGTGAAATCCATTTCGAACAAACTGGTATTAGCAGCTGCACCATAGAAATACTGTCCATCATAAGCCAAGTCACGAACTTGTGCGGTTCCAGCAACTGTAAAGTATTCAACGAAAGTTCCGTCTAAGTTATATCTTAAGTAATCACTACCATTCCATAATGGAACATAAATGAAGTTTCCATCAGTTTCGATTCCAGCTTCTCCTGAAGCATCATAGACATCATACTGAAATTGGAGATCGAAGAGAACATCGCTTAATACTGCATCATCAATTTCTTTAATCATTGGATCTGATTCAGCATTAGCTGGATCGTATATTGGAGAAACATGATTAATAGCAGGAGTTCTAGCTAAAACTGAAGTTTCTACAACAGTAATATCAAATGTAAGATCTGCTGTACCTGTATTCTCAATAGTAACAGGAACTACAACAACTTCATCAGTTATTAATGTTTCAGAAATAGTCATTGGAGTTACAGCGATGATTGGTGCACCAGAAGAAGTAAATATTATATCTAACCAACCTTCTCCATAATAAGATGAACTGTATCCACCAACCTGGATATAATAGTCTTCGCCGCCTACTACATCAATATCAAAAAGTTCT
>JAUVKM010000180.1 GCA_030596265.1 Candidatus Cloacimonadota bacterium | reverse complement strand
TCCTTCCACAAGATAAGAATTGTATGTGGTTCCATCGGGCAATGGAATCAATTCATCGAAAAGTCGCCTATCCCAATGTTTTACTCCTATTGAAAAAACATTCTGTTTAACTTTTTGTATTGCCATTTTTTCCTCCATGTTAGCATTTAATTATTAATTCACTGAATATATTTATTATTTTTGGCATTTGGAGCAGAAATATGTCGTACGTCCTGCCTGTTTTATTTTCTGGATCATTGCTCCGCATTCGCATATTTTCTTTCCATATACTTTTAGGAAATTTTGAAATTCACCGGTTTTATCTTCCACACTTCTATAATCTGAAATTGTTGTCCCATTATGCTTGATCGCTTCTTGCAACACATTCTTCGTTTCTACCACAATTCTTTTTAATTTAGCTGATTTTATACTGTTTACCGGAGTTGCAGGATGTATTTTTGTTCTGAAAAGAATCTCAGCAACGTAGATATTTCCCAATCCAGCTATAACTGTTTGATCAAGAAGAACACTCTTTATCGGAGCTTTTCTGTTCTTTAACTTGCTCTTTAAATACACCATATCGAATTCATCTGATAATGGCTCAACTCCAAGATTATATATTCCGGGTATCTCATTGTCTTTCTTTAATATTTGAATTTTACCAAAAGTTCTAACGTCATCAAATATTAATTTAGTTTTATCTGAGAATATTATTTCTGCTCGTGAGTGAGAAGAAGAATTATTTAGATCTTTTTCAAATATTAATTTTCCTGTCATTCTAAGATGAATAATCAATTTTAAATCTTTTGATGTTTTTATTATAATGTATTTTCCTCTCCGTTCAATACCCATAATTCTACCAAATTCACATATTTTAACATCTTCTCCAAAGATCAATGTTCCCTGTCTTTTCTCAATAATTGAAGAAATAGTTTTATAGATCACTCTTTGATTTAATCCATTTATTATGGTTTGAACTTCAGGAAGCTCAGGCATTATTAATCTCCATCCTTCAGTAAACAATCCCTACAAACACCTCTCAAATTAACATGATGTTCGGTAATCTTATGACCATCAATCAAATCATCATTATAATGATCAAAAGATTTATCAATATCATATATTTTATCACATTTTGTACACTTGAAATGTATGTGTGGTTCAGTATTGTATTCGTACCGAACTTCATTTCCAAATAGAGATAGAGCCATCAAAACACCTTTTTCTGTAAATGTTTTCAAGGTATTATAAACTGTTGTTTTAGAAAGTGTTGGCATTTCATCTGCCAATGCTTGATATATCATATCTGCAGTTGGATGTGTTTTATAGTTTTTCAGATATTCTAAGATCTTTATCCGCTGCATTGAAGGTGCAATATCATTCTCTTTCAGAATTTCGATAATGCTTTTCATTATTACTCCTTTGTTACAATTACTCTTTTGTAACGATTACAACTTTGGAATTACAGCACTCTTATGTCAAGAAGAAAAGTATCTTTCTTAATTGCCTCTTTGTAAAGTTAATATAATAATGCATTTGTTGTAAATATTTTGCTATTTGAAAGAGAATAACCTCCTAGATAACAATCTGGGAGGTTATTCTTTGTACCGCAATGTTGTACGTTACGTTTATTATCGATGTGCAACGTCGATGTACGCTACTTCAACAGTAACATTTTCTTTGTTGCCTGATAATTACTAGTTTTAAATTTGTAGAAATATATTCCTGATGATACTGTTTTATTGTTATCATCTTTTCCGTTCCAGATGGCAGAATGTTGCCCTGCTGAGATATGAGAATTAATTAGTTGTTTTACTTTTTGACCTCTCATATTAAAAATTCCCAAACTAACCTGTGCATCTTCCTTCAGATCGAAACTGATCCTGGTTTCAGGATTGAAGGGATTAGGTGAATTCTGATAAAGGGCATTTGCAATTGGAATAAGAGGGTCATCGGATCCTGCTCCTTCCCAAATAACTGTTTCAACATTGGAAGCTTCACTTTCATTTTCCTGATCATACATAGCAGTTACATAGTATTCGTATTCTCCTGCTTCTACCAAATTATCCTCAAAGATTAGATCAGTAGTAGTCCCCAGAAGTTCAAACTCACCTCCATCCATATTTCTATATATATTGAAGTTCTGGAATTCACGATTGGAATGATTATTTTGTTTTCTACCACCGTTTTCAGTCGATTGATTATGTTCCCATGAAAGATCGACGATATTGTCGTTGATAATAGCTTGCAGATTTTCCGGAGCTTGCAAATAATACAGTTCGAAAGAAATCGACGTGACCTGACTTTCAAGAACTTCCACATCTTCTATCACTATTGTTTCATATATTTCCAAAGATGCTGTTACATCGTATATCCCAACTGGAATTTCCATCGTGAACTCACCTGATGCATTAGGATTTACGGTCATTGCTCCGATACTTATTTCAACATTCTCTATGTCTCCAGCAGGAATCAGGGTTACAGTACCTTCGATCGTACCGGTTGCTATTGGAACAATGGATGGGAATGTAATGTAGTCTACCCAGGCACAATCATCACCGGCTGTATCTGCTCCGTCTTTCACGTAAACCCAATCGAAAGTATGAATTCCTGCTTCAATTTGATAGCTGGCAAATGTCCACGGTGAAGAGCCATCTGCTTCTGGCTGGAAACGATCTATCGTTTCTCCATCAATAATAAAGAATAATCCATCATAGAAAAAAGTTTGGGAAGGACTGTATTCGCAAGCAACTTTGTACCAAAAGCTGATCTCACCATCTAGTGTTACATCCAAGTCTAAACTCATAAAAGAAGCTTGATTGTGAGTGATTGGATATGATTTGGCACTAGCTGCACCACTGTAGAATTCGTTTGTATCAATGCTCCATACCACATCATCAATCGGTCCTACAATTGTGAAATCTTCGATTGGATTAATATCTGGCCAGGAAATTTCATAACCCTGGAATTCCCATGGAAATTGAACAAATCCACCGCTTTCAAAATCTTCTCGATGAATTCCTACCTGAGTTGGAAAATCTTCAGAATCTTCATATTCTCCAGCAACCACACTGAAGCTAAGTGTGATTGAAGTTCCAAATGGTACTGAAGCATCAGCCGAAACAACATAGATCGCATCTTCGGAAGACTCAATTCCGATTGGACCAAGATTAATTGTTTCAGTTTCAATTGTTATACCTGTTGAGACACAAGCAAGAGATGCTATTGCATCAGGCGATTCGGCATGTCCATTGTTGTTTACTGGGATAGTTATAGTTACACTTTCACCGGGATCTAAAATTCCATTATTATTACCACTGCTATCATCTATCAGCATTTCTCCAATGTCTATAACTGGTGCATTTAAATTCAATGAGAAGTAGCTTGTCCAAGTATCACTTCCATCAGTAGCATCAAGTTCCATTATCACATTATGCTGATCAGGGATGAGTTCATCAACATCTATTTCAAATCCGTTTGTTACAATTACAGTTGTTCCGGCATTCACAGTTCCATAATTTTCTACATTATCAGTTATTGTGATATATTCATCTTCTGTACTTAAAGTAACAATAACATTATTAGCATTCACGGTTCCAATATTTTCCACAACAATACTGAGAAGAATGATTTCTCCAAAGTCGATCAAACCATTTCCGTTCCCAGCAGTATCATCAATCGTAACATCATCAAATACAACGTATGGTCCGGTTGGTGGAATTACGGGAACTTCTACAGCATAACGAAAATAATTCTGTTTTGTAACGGTAACCAGCATCGTACTACCTGGTATCTGGGATTCGATACTTATTGAAACAGGCGCTCCCGTTCCCACACCAGTTCCAATAATCTCATTATCAATGGTTAACGAGATCAATGAACCAACATCAGCCAGAACAGTAAAGGAATCTAATCCTCCTAAAAGTACAGGATCATGCAAAACAGTAAGGTCTTGAGGAACTTCCGAATAAACAACACTAAAAGCATCTCCGTGATGATGAAAAAGGTTGTATGTAACTTCTTTATTATTAGTATTATATGGCCAAGAAGATTGTTGCAGGAAGTATTTCCCTGCTGAATTTGCAAAAGCTGGAAGAACACCACGTGATTCTGGTGTAGTACCATAATCCGGCATATAATCCGGCCACATATTATCATACATTCCCCACACGAAAGTATCATTTACAAAAGAGTAAGAAACTTCTGAGGCAGCAATAATGCCCAAGGCTCCTGAGTTTTCTCCATTATATGTATATCTATGGAATTTCTCTGCGAAACATTCACCTGTCATATTATATTTCCCGGTCAGACAATTTATTGAAAAGATAAAGGTTAAATCGGTGTTGGTCAATCCATTAATATCAGTAACATTATAAGCTGGTTCTCCCCAACCTGTTGTGCTGCCGTGATCTCGGTGTTGCAACATGAAAGCACCGCTATTAATGGCATTATTTACCATAGCGGCATTTCCGCCTGTCCAACCACCTAAAACGGAAGGAGATTCGGGAATATAACCAAGTCCATCGGGACCAAAGTAATTCAACACAATTGCCGTATTGGTAGCAGTAGACCATGGATCTACATTTGGATTCCCAGAGTAAATGGCATTGATCCTTACAGGTGTTTTACCATGTACATTGGTAAGATAACCCCCAACAGTTTCGGAACATATCTGAAACCATCGTTCTGTCTGCCAACCTAAAGCTGTTATGGGATGATCATAAAAATCGGGATTTGTAGGTGGATTTCGTTCATAATTTAAAAATTTAGTGATCATGGTTTGCAGATGTGTTTCATGTTGAGCTGTCATTCTGGCCATCACTACATCCGGCATCATATTATCATTCACATCAGCATAAATATTGTCAGAAACACAATAGCTATTCCAAATAGGAGAGACAACAGTATTACCAGTCGTACCATAATCTCCTAAAATCAGAATTGCTGCGGGTGCAGGGTCCCAACCAGTTGTTGGGTCCATAATTTCGTTGATATAGTTTTCAATAACTGTAGCCAAATTGCCGCCCAGTTCATTCGTAGTCATAACCACTGTAGAAATTCCCTGTTGCTGACGGAATATTTTTATTGAATCTGCCCAGGTTAGAAAAGTTGGATCATCAGGACAAATAATGAGGTAT
>JAUVKM010000267.1 GCA_030596265.1 Candidatus Cloacimonadota bacterium | reverse complement strand
AAATGGCCGAGAGGGCAGGAATCGAACCTGCCGTGGACAGTTTTAGCTGCCTATTACTGGTTTTGAAGACCAGTTGGAACACCAGTTCCGTCCTCTCTCTAACTTGAAACAAAGAATTTAGCCCTTTTCTTTATGTAAAGATTTTTTTGATCTCTAATTAGAATTAACTAATGTGTTCTTGACGAAAAACAATTAATCCAGATTTTAAAATCAGAGAATTAATAAGAGAAGGAATAATGGATACAAAACACCTGATAATGGGGACTGCCGGACATGTTGATCACGGTAAAACAACTCTGATAAAAGCACTCACAGGTTACGATTGCGATACACATAAACAAGAGAAAGAACGTGGAATTACAATAAATCTGGGATTTTCTCATATCGATCTTCCAAATGGGAATAGTGTAGGGATCGTGGATGTACCCGGACATGCAGATTTTATTAAAACGATGGTAGCCGGAGCCTGTGGAATAGATTTTGTGCTTCTGGTAATCGCTGCTGATGAAGGAATAATGCCGCAAACCAAAGAACATCTTGAAATTATGAAAACCCTTGGCATTACAAATGGAATAATAGTTCTAAATAAAATAGATCTGGTTGATGAGGAACTAATAGAATTAGCAACGGAAGAGGTTGTAGATTTTGTTAAGGATTCATTTTTAAATGATGCTTCCATAATTCAAGTCTCTTCCCAAACAAAACAAGGAATTGACGAACTCATAAATGAAATATCAACTCTGATTGATCCAATTCCGCAGAGAAAAACAGAAGGTCTTTTTCGCATGTACATCGATCGTATTTTTACTCAGGAAGGCTTTGGTACAATTGTGAATGGATCAATAATTTCCGGAACGATCTCAAAAAATGAACCTTTGTTCCTGCTTCCAAATGAAAAGGAATTGAGAATAAGAAGGTTGGAGCATCATGGCAAAGAAGTTTCTCAAGTTAGTGCTGGAGATAGAGCTTCTTTTAATTTGGTTGGTTTTAAGCAGAAAGATTTTAAGCATGGAATGGTGCTCTCAAATAAAAAGATCAAATCGACAAAATTAATTGATATCAAACTTAACATATATCAGAATGATGTTACTTTGGGATTGTGGAATCAGGTGATATTTTTATTGGGAACAAACCGATTAATGGTGCGGATTCACTTGCTTGATAGAGATCATTTAAACAGTGATGAAAGTTGTCTGGCGCAAGTGTATCTACCACATCCAATTATAACACAATATAACGACAAATTTATAATTCGAAATTCATCCGGAAATTTAACTTTGGGTGGAGGTCATGTGGTAGACCCGTATCCTCTGCATCATCGCAGAAGAAGAGAAACGCAGGTTGAGATCGTGAAGAAAATTGCCGGTGGTGAACTGGAAGAAATGGTAGCTGCAGAGGTTCGGAAATCCGCACTGCCAATCTCACAGAAAACAATTGCTGAATATCTGGATGTAAATTCTGATGACCTGATAGAAGTGATATTCCAGAAATTGCCGGGAGATATTATTTTCTACCAATCTAAAGATGAAACGATTTTATTGAATAAGAAGATGAATACTGCTTATCAGAATAAAATCCTTACCGGATTGAAAGATTTTCATATTAAGAATCCATTAAAAAATAGTGGTAGAACATTCAAGGAATTAATGGGGATTTTTGGAGAAGATCAAACGCAAGAAACAAAGATCACATTAACTCAGATCTTACAGAATTTAGAAGAGAAAGTTAAACTTAAGAAAAAGGGAAATAGTTGGATGCTGGCATCTCACGAAGTAAAATTAAACGCTGAAATAAAAGCTATGATCGAGAAAGCAGATAACTTGATAAGATCGAAAGGTAACAATGCTGTTGATCCTGCTGAATTGAGTGACCTTGCAATAGATGAAAAAATATCTAAGAAACAGATGGATCAGATAATCTCTTATCTTATTGATAATGGGAATAGCTATTTTCTCCAGCAGAAGTATCTGCATTCTAATCTTGTAGAAAAAGCAAAAAAAATATTACTTGAGCAACTCACCGAAACAACCGAAGGTATCAAAGTATCGCAATTGCGAGACCTTCTCAATACAAATCGGGGGACTGCTATGATTTTGCTTGAATTCTTTGATAGTGAGAACATCACTTTACGAAAAGGTAATTTTAGATTCTTAACAAAAAAGTATAAAGACAAAATAAAATCGTAGGGATAGATCATTGATCTGTCCGCATTATCCGTATCCCCTGAGCTCGTGTCATCCTGAGCGGAGTCGAAGGACGAAGGGCTAAAATTAAGAGGGTTCAGAATAAAATAGAACTTGTGAAATGCAAAACTTCTGCATACTTGACACCGAAACCTGATTTTCATAATCATACATATCCAATTTTATTGAATTTTATCAAACCTCTCTTCAATGGAACAATATCAAAAGTATCTAATTCAATAGTATCAAGTTCAATTGTATCCAAGTTTATTAATTCTAAATCAATTGTATCTAGTTTTATCAAATCAATGCCAGTTTGTTTTAAAACTTCTGCCGGAAGTGTATAATCTTGCTGAACAATTTTCCAAAATGAAACGCCCGATTTTATAAAGAATGAGAAAAAAATATTTTTCATACCTTCATATACAATTGTTGCACAGATTGAACCAATAACATTACCAATAATTGCACCTAAAATTGGAATCGGAATAGCACCTTGCCCAATTGAAGCTCCGAATAATGCAAAAGATATTACAAAGCTATCTCTTAAACAAGCTTCTGCAAATTCTGCTTCTGACATTTTCCCTTTATAAACACCAATTGCATTATGCATAGCATTCATAGCAATAACCGTTGCTCCTGCAATTATCATTGGATTTACAGATTTTAATGAAGTTCCAACTAATCCTGATTTACATGAAGCAGTAATAATTGCTGCGATTCCTCCTCGTAAATAGCCTTCTCCTGCTCCAGCTAAAGCTAACAAACCTACGTTTTTCAAATCTTCAGGATTTATCTCTCCTTCTTGAAGAAAATTGGCTATTAAGTTTTTTATTTGAGGAGCAGCTTTTAGAATTGCTGTTATCAAAGCTGCATTTAATGCAGCTTCACTTGATTCTCTAACAATATCTGACCATTGAATAAAATTTTCAGAAGTTAATCCATGTAATTCAGGATTAAACATATCTTTTTGTATTTCTTTTGCAATTTTTAAAGCTTCTTGTTCTGTTAATGGAATAGATTCAGATCCATCACTACTCTTTATTCTATCAGAAATGTAGGAAAGAGTTTCCTCATATTTTTTTACTAGCTCTGGTCTTTTGTAAGATTCCTCATATATCTTTCTTTTTA
>JAUVKM010000239.1 GCA_030596265.1 Candidatus Cloacimonadota bacterium | reverse complement strand
CCTAAGGCTATCAAAACGAAATATGTGAAGAGAATATAAATATCGTATTGAGCAATATAGGTTTTTGTTTTCATTTTTTCAGCCTTGAAACAATTTCTTTAAAGGTGTTACCACGCTCTTCGAAATTCTTGAATCTATCATAACTTGTGCAGGCAGGAGAAAGAACAATAATATCTCCGTTTTCAGAATCGAAGAATGCTTTTTTTATAACATCTTCAAATTCTTTAATTGATTCAATTTCTACAGAACCTTCAAATACCTTTTTCATTTCATCAATAGTATCTCCAGTTAGATAAACTTTTTTTGCATGTTCTTTTAAATACGGGATCAAAATACTGTAATCTTCACCTTTGCCGGCTCCACCCATGATTATTCTGATTGATGTGTTAAAAGACTGGAGTGCATACTTTACGGAATCTGTATTTGTTGCTTTAGAATCGTTGTAGAACTTTATGCCATCTACTTCTATTACAAATTCCATACGATGGGCAAGAGGTGAAAAAGTCTTTAATGATTTCTGGATTATATCATTTTTAATATTAAAAGGTGAAACTGCCAGAATTGCGCACATCATATTTGCGATGTTATGAGGACCTTGAATTGCTGCTTTTTGAATAGAAAATTCTTTCGAACTAAAAATAATTGAATTTTCTTTAGAATATATATCAGCTTTAGGATTAGGAGAAAAATATTTGAGATCAGAAATTATCTTATCAGTGAATTTTGCTGAAATAATATCATCCATATTTATAATGGCAAGATCATTAGCGTTCTGGTTCTTGAAAATATTGAATTTAGTTTCGGCATAATCCTCAAAACTATCATAGCGATCAAGGTGATCCGGTGTAATGTTGAGAATTGCTGCAACATCAGCTTTGAATGAATCGATAAGCTCAAGTTGGAAGCTGCTGAGTTCTAAAACAACAAAATCAATATCTTCCTTTTCTATTGGATAAGAGGAAAATGCAGTCCCAATATTTCCTGCAAGGATAGAGTTGTATCCGGCAGTTTGTAAAATATGATGAATAAGACTTACAGTTGTGCTTTTACCGTTAGAACCGGTTATGGCAATTATCTTACTATGAGGATGTTTTATCCTGAAACTGAATTCTATCTCACTTATGATTTCAATATTTTGTTTCTCGGCTTCCTTTAGAATTGGAATATTTCCAGGTATTCCCGGGCTTAAAATAAGAACATCATTATTAAGGAGCCTTATCGTATGTTCCCCGAATTCACACAGAAAAGTATCTTTAATTTGTTTGGAATTGGTTATTTCCGTTTCATTTTTATATTCGCTGATAAAGGCAATACCACCAAGTTCTTTTATCTTAGCAGCTGCGGAAATTCCGCTTCTTGCCATTCCAAGAATTCCAAATCTCCTATTTTCTACTTTCATTTCCTACCTGAGTTTTAAAGTTGCTAAACCTATACCAACAAGAAGTGCGGCTACTATCCAGAACCGGATTACTATCTTCTCTTCTGAGATGCCTTTTAACTCGTAATGATGATGAATTGGAGCACAAAGAAAGATTCTTTTTCCAGTACCTGTTTTAAGTCTTGTATATTTAAAGTAATAACGTTGAATAATCGTGGAAAGAGCTTCAACTACGAATACTCCACCGACAATTGCAAAGAATATCTCTTCTCTAAGCAACACTGCAAGAACGGCTAATATCCCACCCAAAGAAAGTGATCCCGTATCTCCAAGAATGATCTGAGCGGGCTTTACATTATACCATAAAAATCCGAGCATTGTTCCGATAAGTGCAGAAATGAATACTGTCAACTCTCCTGCATTCTGAATAAAATGGAGGTTTAAGTATTCTGCTAAAACAAAGTTACCCTTTATGTAAGCCATTATGCCAAGCCCTAATGCAGCTATGGCTACGGTTCCTCCGGCTAATCCGTCTAAACCATCTGTTAGATTTACTGCATTTGAAGTTGCGGTAACCATAAAAACAACAAATGGAATAAAGAGGAGTCTTAATTGGATTGAATTACCTTTGAAAAATGGTAGATTAATTTTCGTGATAATATCGGGATCTTGTGCACCATAATATAAAGCGAATGCGATTAGCAAACCCAGTGCGATCTGAGAAAGTAACTTATATTTTGCGATCAATCCTTTTTTTGCTTTTAAGAAATTCTTAAGATAATCATCTAAAAAACCGGTTGCACCTAACCAGATAGTAGTTATTATCATGATAAGTACATAACTATTTACAAGATTATTCCATAGAAGTACAGATAGTAAAATACTGCAGATCACGATAAGACCACCCATTGTAGGTGTTCCTTCTTTTTCTTTGTGTGAGATGGGAACGTACTCATTAATACTTTCAACAGCTTGGTGTTTTTTTAGTATTTTAATAAATTTTGGTCCTAACAATATCGAGAAAAATATTGCAGTGATAAAAGCTGCGATCGAACGAAATGTTACATATTGAAATACTCTAAATAAATTGTACCCGAGTATTTCCGTATTGGCTAAAGGGGCAAAAAGGTGATAGAACATTTTTAAATCCTTCCTATTATTTTTTCTAATTTAATTCCATGAGAAGCTTTGATCAAGACAACAGCATTTTCTGGAATCTTCTCCAGCATCCCGGATGATAAAAATTTATCAACATCTTCAAAATGTGCATCAGCATTGAATGCACGTGATATAATTCCAACAGAGATTAACTGTTTATAATCCATCTCTTTAAGCACGATCAACATATTTTTGTGCAGTTCTTTTGTCAATTTTCCAAGTTCCAACATATCTCCGAGAATTGCATAATGCGGTTTTTCCACTTCGTATTCATTCCAGAATACAAGTGCAGCTTTCATGGAATCAGGATTTGCATTATAGCAATCAACCAGAAGTGTTTTTCCATTTTGTTTAATTATCTCCATTCGTTGAGAGATTTGAAGTGGTTTATTTAATCCGGTTTGGATCATACTTTTGCCAATCTGTAATTTTAATGAAATGGCAATTGCGATTCCGGCATTTAATGAGTAATCTTTAAAAGGAGTTGGAATGGAAAAGTCCATCTCATTTACTTTAAATTTTGTAACTTCATTCTCTGTATAAATATCGGTAAATCTAAAGTCAGCTTGTGGGGAAGAACCAAAGGAGTATCCTGAGAATTTCTTAAATCTATCATCATCAGCAGGAAAAAACTTATCTTTAAGATCGTGTTGGAAGAGTGCTGTTTTTTCTTTGAAAACGCCAAATTCATCTTTTAAGAATTCAAGATGCGAAGCTCCAATAGAAATAATAACACCAATATCGGGATTTGTGATCTTAACCAGCTTTTCAATTTCTCCGAACTGATTTGTTCCAAGTTCTAAAACTGAATATTTATACCTGGGATCAAGCCGAAAGATCGTTTTGGGAACGCCAATAAGATTATTTTCATTATCAAATGTTTTATGCGTAGGAGCAATTTCAGATAGAATATTATACAGATATTCTTTCATTGTTGTTTTCCCAAAACTTCCGGTTAAAGCAATTGTAGTCAGATCGAACTGATCTTTATAGATCTTTGCCATTAAAGCAAAAGCTTCTAATGTATTTTTTACCCGAATAATATTTGTCGAATTGCTCTGGTAATCCATGTTTACAACTGCCCAGCAATTCTTCTTTCTTAGTATTTTCTCAACATAATCATGACCATCAAAATTTTCACCCTTTAAAGCAAAGAAAAGAGAATTCTCTTTTATTGAGCGTGAATCAGTAGAAATATTTTCAATTAAAGGATCATTATTGATCATCAGGTTTTGCTGGAAGATCA
>JAUVKM010000177.1 GCA_030596265.1 Candidatus Cloacimonadota bacterium | reverse complement strand
GACACTTACAGTTGGCCGCAACCTTTTGCAGTGGAAGATGATCATATTTTATTGAAGTTTTTTCATGATTCTGGTCCGGCATGGGCACCAATCCGTCATTGTTACATCCAAAAATATGATAACGATGGAGATGCAGCATGGGCAAATGATACTGTAGTTAGTAATGCCGGTGGGATATCTGCATGGACGCAGATCTTTCCTATTGAATCTGATGGAGCAAATGGCTGCTTTATTGTCTGGCATGACGACCGTGATAATAATATGGATGCCAGCAGTTTTATCCAACAAATAAATAGTGATGGAACTTTAGGATTTACTGCAAATGGAGTTGAACTTTCTACCCAAACAGCCAGAGAGAATTTTTATCCAAAAATTGTTTTCAATTCTACCAGTTGGGAACTCTATACTTATTGGATGGAAACTGATAGCGATCAGAATCAGCGTGGACTTTACGGTCAGAAACTTGATGCTGAAGGAAACAGATTATGGACGGATAATGGAAAAACTATCATTGAGATTTCGGATACAGGCATAACCCCAATAGCTGCAAGACAAACAAATGATGATGTGATCGTTTGTTTTGAAGAAGCTTCCGGAGCGGTTAATTCCTTAATAAAAGCTACCCGATTAGATGCAGATGGTGAATTTGTTTGGGATGAAGATTTTGTAACATTGTGTTCTGTAGCTTCGAGTAAAGTTCATAGTGAAGCAAGTAATTTTGCATATAGCCAAATAATCTGCACTTGGGAAGATGACAGAAATGGTGCAAAAGATATTTATGCTCAAAATATTTCTTTTGAAGGTTTGCTTGGCGTAATAAATAATGGCTTCATTGAGGGAAATGTTATATTAAACGGTGGGAGTGGTATTGTCACAGATGTTGAAGTAGAAGCAGGTGGAATAATTGCAAACCCTGAACCAGATGGGGATTACTCAATCACTCTTGCACCAGGCACTTATGATGTAACAGCCAGCTTAGAAAACTACACTCCTCAAACCACACCGCCAATGGTTGTAACGCCTAACAATACTATTTCAGGAGTTGATTTTACATTAGAACCAATTGTAAGTTCTGAAGACATCATAACTACAAATGTAGAATTGGGAAGCAACTATCCCAATCCGTTCAATCCGGTAACAAATATTTCTTACTCAATTAATAAAACTGGTATTGTTACAATTGAAGTTTACAACTTAAGAGGACAGCTTGTTAAAACGCTTGTTAATGAATTACAAGGAACTGGTAGCTTCACAGCAGTTTGGGATGGAACAGATACTTCCAATAAATCTGTTTCTAGTGGAATTTACCTCTATAAAATGAAATCGAGCAATTATACATCGACTAAAAAAATGATCCTGATGAAGTAACTCAAAGCTCCTTCTTCGAAATAGATAAAAGCCCTGATTTAGGTCAAGGCTTTTATTACATCAATCAATATCAACAAATCTTATCTATTTTCTTCGTTCACTTTCTTTTCGGCGTTCTATATTGTGCACCTTCCAAAGCGTAGAATCTAAGACACCTTTTTTGCGCCTGTTTTTTAACCTAAAAGTGTGTCCCCTGCCAGTAAATGAATCCTTTTTTTCTTGTACTTTAGTGATAATATTCATTTCAATATTAACGGGTGTTCCAACATCAACCGAATTAAAGAGTAATATAATATCATTGTTCTTCATTCTTATACAACCATGAGATGCAGGCGTTCCAATCTTACTTTCGGACGATGTTCCATGAATCCATATCTCTCTTTCATATGAATCTATTCCGCTACCTTTATTAATACTGTTTTCCATCCCTTCCAGTTTTATAATCCGGGTCGTAATAATATCTTCATCAGAAGCTTTCTTAATATTTATTATGGCAATTTCTTTAGTAAATTGACCAGCTTTATAAATTGAATTTTTTGGAATATGGTCACCAATCTTTTCTTTGATCAAATGATATCCTAAAGGAGTCATATTACTTCCGGATTTATTCCCAATACCAAACTTAGAAGTTGATATTGGATATTCTGCAATTTTATAATTATCTTGAATCAACATTAATTTCTGATCTTTAATACTTATTAAGATCATTTTCTCATATCGTATCATACTCTCTATTCCCCTCTATCTTAAATTAATTCAAATATTTTTTTATATTTCTTTTTGTATCTTCTACATTTGTAAATAGAATTCCGGTTATTCCGTTTTCTGCAGCACCTTGGATATTCTCCGGTTTATCATCAATAAACAAACAATCTTCAGGATTCAGATCAAACATTTTAAGAGCACGCTTATAAATATCTTTTTGCGGTTTAACCGAATCCAATTCATACGACAACATCAAATTATCTTCAAAGAAATGAAGTTCGGGATACTCCTGCCAAATAAGTGGGAAATGAATCTCATCTGTATTGGAAAGGATATAAACATTATAATTCTCTTTTAATTCACGAGCATAATCTACCATTCCGGTAAGACCCGTAAAAACACTGCTCCATACTTTTTCGAAACCAGAAAAGGAGTGTTCAAATTTATAGATGTTCTGCAATTTTTTATAAAATTCCTGCCGAGTGATCCTACCAGCTTCAAACTCCAGAACAGGAAGAGTTGAATCCATAAGAGTTTTCGTTTCAGGCTCATAGCCCAGCTCTTTGTAAAATACATCAAAGTCATATTTTACTAGTACTTTACCAAGATCAAAAATGATGTTCTTCACTATCTCTCCAGGATCATTGTAACAGGACCATCATTTAATAATGTAATATTCATGTGTTCACCAAATTTTCCAAGTTTTGCAACAATACCGTTCTGCTTAAGGGCTTCAGCAAAATCAAGATACATTTTTTCAGCTTTTCCCGGTTGAGCAGCACTTAGAAAATCGGGTCTGCGTCCTTTTCTACAACTACCATAAAGTGTAAATTGTGAAACAAGCAATATCTCGCCATTGATATCTTTTAGCGAAAGGTTCATCTTATCCTGTTCATCTTCAAATATTCTCAATTCAACAACCTTTTTTGCCAACCATCCAATTTGAGAGCCGTCATCATTTTTAGAAATGCCAATAAGAATAAGTAAACCCTTCCCAATTCTGGACACTTCTCTTCCATTAACTTCTACACTGGCTTGCTTTACTCGTTGAATTACCAATTTCATTTATTGATCCGCATAATTATTCGGGAAAAGAATTCTCTCAATTGTCTCAATAATTATATGAAGAACTGAAATGTGTATTTCCTGAATTCTATCGGTTGTCTTGCCGGGAGCAATAAGCTGAAGATCACATTTATTATTCAGTTTCCCACCATTTTTTCCCAATAATCCAAAAGTTATCATTTTTCTATCTGATGCAATTTTTACAGCATTAATAATATTCTGCGAATTACCACTTGTTGAAATTGCTATTAAAACATCACCTTCTTTACCATAAGCTTCTACCGCTCGTGCAAATATTTCTTCAAAACCATAATCATTTGCAACACAAGTAATATGTGATGGGTCCGTTAATGATATTACAGGGAGAGCACGACGTTCTTTACGAAATTTTCCGGTTAGTTCTTCGGCAAAATGCATCGCATCTGTAGAACTGCCACCATTACCGCAAATTAACACTTTACTTCCATCCTCAAATGCACTTGCAATAATGTTGGAAATTCGTTCTATAATTCTTATATTTCTTTTATCTGAGGCAAAATCTACAAAGTTATCAGCAGATTCTTTTATTGATATCTCAATATTATTTTTCATTTTTCACCTTTTCTGATCTTCTGTTGAAAAAATTTAAAATTCATCAATTCAAAGTCAACAGTATTTTTTATTTTCTTTTGAAAAAATAATTAAATATTAGAATTCTGCTTTCACTTCCATGCTCAATTTATGAACCTGTTTTTCTTGCGGGAAACTATTCCCGGAATACTGCAAATTCAGTGAAGTGTAGTTACTCAAACGGTAATCTAAATTGATGTCCCATTTAAAAATATTACCTTCTTTTTTATCGGCAAGAAAACTTAAAAAGCCTGAACCATCACGATTATTCCTTTTATAGCTTGCTTTGACAAAGAACCTGTATTTCCGCTTATAGAAGTAAGATGCCGTTTCTTTGAGTTCAAAAGCACTAATAGTATATTCATTATTATCAGCATCATCATTCCCCTTTTCAAATGAATAAGATACTGATGACTTCAGTGTTATATCGGAAGAGAGCCTGTTTTGAATATCCATCTCAATTTGATCCAGCTCCATTTGCGAATTATAATATGAATCATCTTCTTTAACATGATCGTAATGCAGTTCCATATTTGTGTTGTTAATTACAAAAATGCGTAATTCCGCATCCCATGTTTCCTGATCTTTTTTTGCAGTTTCGTCATTATACCGGCTATCGAGAGTTTCCTCTAACTTATAACCCAGTTTGGAGGTTAGCTTTCTCTCCAAGATATCAATTGATAAGGTTTGGTGCAGAATTCTGCGACCGAAAATCGTTGTTTCGGGATGCATCAGCACATCAGGATCTAAAAAATAAACCAATTTTTTATCGTCTTCTCTAGAGTTTTCTGTTATCAAAATATATGTTTCCGTTTGGAACTTTTTTAAGAATGAATTAGTGATCATTCTTGGGATAAGATGCATTGAAAGGCTGGCATTGATCTCTACCGACATTTCAGGATTTTCGTAATCTATTTCAATAATCTCCCAATCATAATCTCCCTGTAAATAACCCACAAAAAGAGTATCAACATCATAGGAGCCCATATCTTCACCCACATATTGGAACTCTTTGATCTTTGGATAAAACTCGATATTCCTAAGTGAGTAATTGGAATTGATATTCACCAGATCTTTAAAGAAAACATTTCGAGCTGAAATATCCGCTATATCAAATTCATTTGAAATTTCTAGTTTAATATCTTCTACCTTGCGATGCGTAAGAGCAATATTGACTCTGTGTTTAGCAGTATTTAAAAAAGTTTCAACCCCGAATGTGTAAGATGCTTCATCATGTTGAGGTATAAAATCCTGTTCACTTTCAATTATCTGTAGATCACTTTTCATTTGTCCAAATATCCTCGAGGTTATCCACTTTAAATTAACAGTTTCAAGCTGAGCTTTCCAAATATTATTTCTTTCAATAAAAATACTATTCTCCGTAACTTCATATTCATATTTACGGTTAAAATAATCCAAACCAAATGTAAATTTTCC
>JAUVKM010000150.1 GCA_030596265.1 Candidatus Cloacimonadota bacterium | reverse complement strand
GCTAATAAATTCTGAACTTGCATTAACAGTGTTTTCATTGGAAGAAACTACAGGATTTATATCATCCCAGTCTCTTGGGCAAACACAATAATTATCATATGAATACACGATGAATCCTTGTATTGCTTCAAAAGTGTCACCAATATTAACAATAAATTCTGGATCCCAATTATCCCAATACAAATATTGATCATCAAATCCACAAATACCTGTATCATCATTTCCAAACCATATTCCATGATTATCAGGTTCTTGTAAACATGTAATATTGTTAACTAATACAAAAACGCTTTCATATTGTTCGGATGTCGAAATAACATCCGCAGTTAGTTCAATAACTGAAGGAACAGGATTCCCGGCACTTAAGATTGTTACCGTAACTTCATCACTATTACCGGATATTTCTGTATATCCATAATATTCATCAACGTAACCTGTAACTTCGACTTCATCCCCAATAGAAACTACAGGGTTAGTGGTATTAATAAAATTTGCTTTGTAAACATATACTGCACTCCATTCACCACCATCAGGCATACTTATTATGAAATTATCTTCATAACTTGCAATTCCAACTACCGTAACAATACCAATTACAGTCACTTCCTCTCCTAATAAAAGAGATGGGTACGTTCCATCAGGACCTGGAACATCTGTGTATTGAACATCATAGATAGTTGTAGCAAATACAAAAGAAACCACAAATGTAAAAATAAAAATTACAATAAACTTTTTCATAAAATTCCTCCAAATTATTTTTTTATTAATTAACATAGAGAAAGTTCGAATATATTATTATTATGTCAAGATTTTAATTATTATTTTAATGATAAATGTAAAAAATCTATAGTTATTAAATTACTTGACACTTGTAACCAAACTCAAAATCTTGCGTTTGTAACTTATAGATATTAGAAGAAATTGATTTTTTAATACAATTTTGAGGAGAAATAAATGAGTAATGAAAAAGATCAACAAAATCTTTTTGAATTAAATGTAACACAATTAACTAAAATAGCCAAAGAATTAGAATTAGATGATATAAAAGGACTGAAGAAAAAAGAACTGATTCATCGAATATTTGAAATAGAAGCAACTCAAGAAGGATTAGCTTTTGTTTCCGGTTGTTTACAAATTGTTGATGATGGATATGGCTTTTTGAGATTCCCAAAAAATAACTATACTCACGGTAGAAATGATATATATGTTTCAAGTTCACAGATTAAAAGATTTGGTCTAAAGAAAGGACATGTAATATCCGGTCCTGTTCGAGCTCCAAAAGATGAAGAAAAGTATTTTGCGCTGATCAGGGTTGATTCTGTTAATTATGAAGATCCGCTTATTGTCTTAGAAGCAAAAAGATTCGAAAAGCTTACACCTTATTTTCCAGAAGAAAAATTAGATCTCGAGACTACTCAAAAAAATGTTTCTGCTAGAATTATTAATCTATTTACACCAGTTGGAAAAGGACAGAGAGGAATGATTGTTGCTGCACCGAGAACAGGAAAAACCATATTAATGCAGAATATCGCAAATGCGATTCTTACTAATCATCCTGAAGTTTATCTTATTGTACTGCTTATAGATGAAAGACCAGAAGAAGTAACAGAAATGAAGAAAATTTTAATTCCAAGGAATTCGGAAGTAGTGAGTTCAACATTTGATGAGCAACCTAAAAACCATATTCAGGTTGCAGAAATGGTGATTGAAAAAGCAAAAAGAATGGTTGAACTTGGTCAAGATGTAGTTATTATGCTTGATAGTATTACACGTCTTGCACGAGCATTTAATATGGCACAACCTTCAAGCGGACGAGTATTGTCCGGTGGTCTTGATGCTGGTTCGCTTCACAGACCAAAAAAATTCTTTGGTGCTGCCAGAAATGCACTGGAACAAGGTAGTCTTACAATTATTGCAACTGCATTAGTAGATACCGGCAGCAGAATGGATCAAGTTATATTCGAAGAATTTAAAGGAACCGGTAATATGGAACTTGTACTTGATCGATCGATCAGTGATTACCGTATGTATCCAGCCATTGACCTGGTAAAATCAGGTACAAGACGTGAAGATCTTTTATTAACTAAAGAGGAAGTTCAGAGAATGTTTGTTCTTCGTCAATTCCTTAAAGGTATGAGCCCATTGAAAGGTATTGAAATGCTTAAGAATAAAATGCTGGCAACAAAAAATAACGAAGAGTTACTACAAAAAATGAGTCGTTAATGGAATTGCTTGCACCTGCTGGTGATTTAAAGAAATTAAGATATGCTGTTTATTATGGAGCTGATGCCGTTTATGCAGCTGGGAAAAATTTTGGTCTGAGAGCAAAAAGTACAAATTTCTCAGAAGTTCACTTAAAAGAAGCTGTTGATTTTTGTCATAAGTATGATCGTAAAATTTATATAACCGTTAATATATTTGCCCACAATTCTGATATCGAACAATTACCGAAGTATTTAACATTTCTACAAAAAATAGGTGTAGATGCACTAATAATCTCGGATCCTGGTGTGTTTTCTTTAGCTAAAGAATTTGCACCTGATGTAGATATTCATATCAGTACACAAGCAAATGTTACATCTTGGAGGGCAGTCGATTTCTGGTATAAACTCGGAGCTAAACGTATCATTCTTGCACGCGAATTGGGAATTAAGGAAATTATTGAGATTAAGAAAAAAGTACCAAAGATTGAATTGGAAATGTTTGTGCACGGTGCAATGTGTATGTCATATTCCGGAAGATGCCTGATAAGTGCGTTTTTAAATAATAGAAGTGCAAACAGAGGATTATGTACACAACCTTGTAGATGGGAATATAACCTTATTGAAAAATCAAGACCGGGTGAATTCTTCAAGATCGAAGAAGACGAAAGAGGTTCCTACTTTTTCAATTCCAAAGATTTGAATCTGATCAAGCGGATTCCGCAGATCAAGAAAGCCGGTATTGATAGCATAAAGATAGAAGGTCGTATGAAAAGTTTGTATTACGTTGCTACTGTTATCCGCACATATAGGGCGGCTATTGAAGCTGGAATAAATACAGTTTCTACTAATACTCAGGAAGAGCTTAATAAGGTAAGTCACAGATATTACAGTGAAGCATTTTTTGATAAATTTGATTCCGCTGAAACTCAGTATTATGGATCTTCGGCATATATTAGAAATTATCAATTTGTGGGTGAAATTGTTAAAGTTAAAGAAACTTCTGCCTTCATTTCAATCAAAGCAAAATTTTGTATTGGAGACGAAATAGAATTAATTTTCCCAGATAGCAAAGATGATTTCAAAATTATAGTAAAAAGCATATTTAATGAAGAGAATGAAATGATACAATTAACAAAACCAAATACAATTATTCGACTCGACCTTGACAAAAAGTTACCAGAATGGGGTATTGTAAGAAAAAAGAATATTGAAGAGTAGTATGAAAAAGAATATAGTTATTATCTTTCTATTAACAGTTTTTATTGCAACAAGTTTTGGTGAATTAACTCAAGAAGATCAGTATAACAAAGCGAAAATCAAAAAAAATGGAACCACGATGAAGATTCTCTTTGAAGGGATTTATGAAGAAGGTCATGATTCGATTTTTGGTCAGCTTTCTCTTCTTGAATTGGCAAAATATAATTTTTTTAAACGCGATTATAAAAATGCCGTTTCACTTCTAAAAAAAATACATCACCAAAAAATATCAGATAAACAATATTGGCTTGCAAAATCATATCTGAAGATGGGAAGATATCAACTTTCTATAATTTCCAGCCAAATATTTATCGCGGAATCAAATGAGAATGTAAAAATTGAAAACGCATTCTTTATAATAGCTGAGGCATATTTGCAGCAGAAAATGTATAAACGTGCATTCAACACTTTGGAAAGTCTTAGAACATCGAAATACATAAATAATAACATTCCCTTACTTCATTATAAAATGGGAATTTGCAAAGAGCAACAAGGAAAATTTGAACAAGCTTTAATGTTCTATAAAAAATTGAAACAAGATTTTCCTTACCATCAATATTGTTACCTTGCTGAAGATAGAATTTATAATTTAAAGAAAAATGATAAACTTGAAATTGATCTTTCCGAAATTAATACATTCAGAAAAGAAGAACCTGTAGAAGAATCAAAAGCTGCAACTGGGAAGGATCTGAAAATATATCTTCAGGTTGGTGCATTCGGTTCAGAAGATAATGCAGAAAAGTTTGGAAAGAAAGTTAGAGTTATCGGATATAAATATATTGTTTTTTCAAAAATAAAAAATAACAGTAAACTCTATGTGGTTGCTGCAGGTCCTTTTGATGAAAATGATAATCTAAAAAAAGTAATGCAGAAACTTAAAAAAAATGATATCAATTCTTATGTAATAAAAAGATACTAACCAAGCAAATATGAAGATAAAGAAACTAACTCCAATGCTCAAGCAATTTATTGCAATTAAAGAGCAGCATCCTGATAAATTATTACTATTCAGAATGGGGGATTTCTACGAGACTTTTTTTGAAGATGCAAAAATTGCTTCCAAAGTTTTAGGTATAACCCTTACTGCCAGAAATAAAAAAGCCGATGATCCTATACCTCTTGCTGGTTTTCCGTATCATGCACTTGATAATTATCTCGATAAACTTGTAAAACAAGGTCTCAAAGTTGTTATCTGCGAACAGATAGAAGATCCAAGAAAAGCAAAAGGTTTAGTAAAAAGAGGAATTACTGATATTATAACTCCCGGTTCAATTATTGATGAAAAACTTATTGATTCGATAGATCACAATTATCTCGGTGCAATTTATCTGGGACAAAAGTCTAAAATAATTGGTTTTGCGCTTATCGATGCCTCAACCGGAGATTTTATTTTCACAGAATTAGAAAAAGATGAATTAAAAAATGAACTTCTCAGGTTAAAACCCTCTGAAATAGTAGTTCAAGATGACAATGCAGAAGAAATATTAACCTCTTTTAACATAGAATACGAGCCCACAATCACAGTTTTCGATAGCTGGCATTTTGATCCGGAAGAAGCAGAACGTGCGTTATTAACTCATTTTGGAACAACTACCTTAGAAGGTTTCGGTGCCCAAAATAAATTATTTGCCACAACAGCAGCCGGCGCAGCAATTTCCTATCTAAAATCATTAAAAAATAGTGACTTAAAACATATTGGGAAAATGCAATTCTATTCCATAAATAATTACATGCAACTGGATGAAGTTTCTCGAAGAAATCTGGAGTTAATTAAATCTATCCGGTATAATAGTTCATTTGGGAGTTTGATCTCGATAATGGATGAAACCAAGACTCCGATGGGTGCGCGTAAACTTCGAGATTGGTTGTTAAATCCTTTGTTAGATAAAGAAAAAATAGAATTACGACTAAACGCAGTTCAGGAACTCAAAGATAACTTTTCTCTCACGAGAGATATTCGTGATTTATTTAAGACAATTGGAGATCTAAGTAGGATTTTGGGTAAGATCGGAACAAAAAGGGTGAATCCTCGTGACGCAATTGCTTTAAAAAATTATCTGAAAACTGCTTCCGTTCTTTCTAATATTTTAAATGAATTTGAAAATGAATTTATTAACTTACTTCAAGATAGTATTGTAGATTATTCCAATATTATTGAGTTGATTAATATTACTTTAATGGAAGAACCACCAATTCTGATTACCGAAGGAAATATTATTAATAATGATTTTAACTCTGATCTTGATGAATTGCGTGAAGTAAGTAAAAATGGAAAAGGTTGGATTGCCAGACTTGAAGAGGAAGAAAGGAAGAAAACCGGAATTTCCTCATTAAAGGTTAATTATAACCGTGTTTTCGGGTACTATATAGAAGTTACTGCAAGACACAAAGATAAAATACCTGAACACTATATTAGAAAACAAACATTAGTAAA
>JAUVKM010000009.1 GCA_030596265.1 Candidatus Cloacimonadota bacterium | reverse complement strand
AAGAGCAGATCTGGTTTTAAGTTTTTCCAGATTTACTTTTACTCATCAGATGATCCGGTTTCTTTTAGCAGAACAAATATATCGTTCATTCACGATCATCAAAGGTAAAAAATATCATTACTGATTTTAATGATCATTTATGTGAAAATAATATTTGACACTGTAAAATAAAATTTGCTTTTTGTTGTAGATTAAATAAGTTTTAAACAAAAAAATGGAGGAAATGGTGGATAATAAAACGGAATATGATGTAGCAATAATTGGTGGTGGACCAGCCGGACTTGCTGCTGCCGTATATGCTGCGCGTGGTGGGATGAAAACAGTTATTTTTGAAAAAGCACTTATTGGTGGACAGATAACCACAACCGCTGATGTGGAAAACTATCCCGGATTTGAAAATAATATGTCAGGTTTTGATATAGCAGATAAAATGAGAAAACAGGCAGAGAAATTTGGAACTGAGATCAAGCTGGAAAATATAAAATCGATCAAATCGGAAAACTTTAATAAATTAGTTGAAACTGATTCTAATAAATACTATGCAAAGACCGTAATATTAGCAACAGGGGCTAATCCTCGCAAACTGGGAGTTCAAGGTGAAGCAAAATATACAGGCCGTGGTGTTTCCTATTGTGCTACATGCGATGGTGCTCTTTATAGGGATAAGATCGTAGCTATTGTTGGCGGGGGAGACTCGGCTGTAGAAGAAGCAATATTCCTAACAAAATTTGCCAAGAAAGTTTACATAATTCATCGAAGAGATGAACTTCGAGCAGTTAAATTAATTCAGAAAAGAGCGTTTGAAAACGATAAGATCGAGATGATCTGGGATTCAATTGTGAAAGAGATAAAAGGTGGAGATTTTATTGAGAAAGTTGAATTATATAATAAAAAAACAAAGGAAATCAGTGAACTTGATTTGGATGGTATATTTATCTATGTTGGAATAATTCCCAATAATGAATTAGTAAAATCAGTTGTAGAATTAGATGGACAGGGTTTTATTTTGACTGATGAAACAATGTGTACAAAAGTTCCCGGATTATTTGCTGCAGGAGATGTAGTACATAAGGCTTTAAGGCAAGTTATAACAGCTGCATCAGACGGGGCTACTGCTGCATTCTCTGCTGAAAAATGGACAGAAGAGAATAAAGATAAATTTTAAATAAGCTTTGAAATAGTTAAATTATCAAATTATATTTAAAGAATAAAACCCAGCTTGAAAATTTTCAAGCTGGGTTAGTTAGATTACTTAAGAAGCAGCATTTTTTTTATACCTTTTGTTTTCCCGTTAACTTCAAGTTTATAGAAATAAACACCAGAAGAAGTCCTTTTACCATTATTGTCCTTGCTGTTCCAAACAATTTCATGTTTACCCTTTTCTATGTCATCATGAATTAGGGTTCTAACCTTCTGCCCTTTGATATTATACACAGATAGATTAACTTTACTATCATTAGGAATGGAGAATGATATTTTTGTAGTTGGATTAAAAGGATTGGGGTAATTATTAAATAAAACTGGTTTCAGCGGTAGAAGAGAAAAATTGTCATTTGATTCTCTTTCAATCAATTCATTTATTAAAATCTCCCGATTCTGTAGATATTCTTCTCTTGATTTAGGTATTAAATTTGGTAATTGTCCGCAATAACTTCGTCTGCTACCTTCCATTAACAAGTATGTATAACCTAAATCAATCACAGCATACAAGGAATCTGAGTATGAAGGTGGATCTAGTATTACTGATTCAAACCAATCTATAGCTGCAGGGTAATCACCTAATTTGATATTACAATAATTCGCGAGGTATTCTGATAAATCCTGTAATTTCTCATCAAAATATAGATTTGGAATATTATTATAGTATTCTTGCAACGAAGAAAAATCCTCATCTAAGCATTCTTCAACTGAAATAAGAAATTTTGCAGAATAAAGTGCATATTTCGTCTCTGAAAATTCACTGATAACTTGTTGAAAAAGTTGTTCTGCCAGAATATAATTCTCTAAATTAAAATTATAAATCGCTGACTCATATAATTCTTCAACCGAAGTCGGAGTATATTCACCAAATAATATATCCCATAATGGTAGATATAAATAAGTTTCACTAGGATAAAAATCCAATTCGGGATTGAAATTATTTCCCCAATTATTATTTCTAACATCTAAGTAATCAAAGGGAGAAGAGGGATCATATTCAATGCATTTTACGAGATAATCTCCAGGATATAATTCATCATAGATTATATTATGATGAAATTTGATAGGAAAACTATCATGATCGAAAACAAGTTCATCATTTAAATTATTATGCACAGTTTGATAAGGGATTTCCATATTACCAACAAGCGAAATGTTGCAATTTCTCATACCTGCAATACCAATATAATTACTGTTTAAATTGTTTGCACCTACAATTTCTGCATTACTGTGATATAATTCGATACCATAACCATATTGATTATTATATATTTCATTATTTTCAATCAGAAATTTACCACCATGCCCAGATTCATTAATCCATAAAGCTGTATTATAATTTACAAAACTATTGTTTTTTATAATATAATTGGGGTAAGAACTTATTGATATTAATGTTGCATAATCAGTATAGCTCATATCACAGTCTTCAATATGAACTAAATCATTTCTATCACCATTAAGAAAATTGATATTAAGATTTGTATCACTAGTTATTAAGTCCCTTAAGTATATGTTTTTATTAGAATGATCAATATAGCAGTGTTCTAAAGCAGAATTAATAATTGATAATGGAGTGTCTTTAGATATAACCTTACAATGATTAAAGTAAATACTTTTTAGAGAATCTACAATTGCTGGAGTAAAATATAATCCGCTTTCAGTATTAGTCTCTTCGCCAATAAAACTTACTCCTTCACTCACATCTAAAATGGCATTGGTAAATGTGAGTTTCCTATTGTGACCAAATATCACCATACAATCGTTATCAATAGTGAGTTCAACATTGGGATTAACCACAGTATTTTTTCTAACATAAACCGTATCTGCATCCCACAAAGTATTTTCGGTAATATAGATTACCTCATCAAACCCAGTTCCAGTTAAATTCATGGTTGCAATTTCATTAACATTATGAGTAAAATCTAATGTTAAACATCCTTCATAATTCTGTTCCATAATAGGTGAAAAACTGACTAATGTTATAAGAGAATCTAACGGTTCAATTTCGATAGGAAAAATAATTTCTCTGTTTAAAGGAATATTATTTCCATATAAACTACTTGCATTGAAACTCATTTTATTAGATTTTCTATTTTGATCCATTCTGGATTTATCGTTAGTTAATTCTTCTTTGCCATTTTCTTTCCCACCTCTGTTACTACTTTCATATAAAGCTATCTCGAAACCTTCTGAAACCTCAATTGAATTAATAAGGATTGAATTATATCCACTATTAAATAGTGTGAGTTTTTCGTCAGAACAATCTCCAATTGCAACATCGCCAAACTCTAAACTAGAGGGATATACTTTTAGAGGAGCATAATTATAAATTTCAAAACACCCTATGTCGTAGTGATTCTCAAATGCTTGATAACCTATAAGATTTTCCGATATTATGAAATAATTATTCGGAATATTTACAAACCAATTATTCGGAGATCCATTATTAATACATGGTGATATAATTTGCAAATTATAATCTCTGTTCTCTACATCAACAAATACGGGATCTGCAACTATATTGCCAATAAATGTTCCATCTAGACCAGGTAATTCCAATATTTCCTGATTGAAGTTCTGAATATCACAGAAAGCAATATATGGTGTTAACGTTTCATTGTATATTTGAGTAGATAACGAATCATTAACACATGAATTATCCCAAATAATATTATTTATCAAAATAATATTGGATTCGGTGTGATCTTGTAGGATTGCTAAAGCACCACCATGTGAAGTAGAATTATTATTGCATATTGTATTATTTAACAGAACAGATGTTCCTTCAGTTTGATAAATTGCTCCACCTTCCACTGCATTATTATCATAGACTTGATTACCTATGAATAATAAATTCTCTTCATTGTAAATTATTCCCCCGAAACCATTTTCTTCTAAATTTTCAATAGCAGAGTTATTGAAAAAATTACAAGATTTTACAATCAGCGTATCACTATATGAATTATAGATAACACCTCCCTGATTAGCAGAATTACTTTGAAAGCTACAATCTTCTAACGTTATACTGCTGCCATTGCAATAGAGAACACCACCAAGCGAAGCATTGTTGTTAATGAAATCACAATTTGAAATATTTAAAGTACCTGAGTCTTCTGTATAAATAGAGCCACCCAACAAAGAATAACTATTTTCAATAATGCAATTATCTAAATTAATTATCCCATTTTCCAGAACTTTCAAACCATTCCATGTATTGTTAGTTCTTGTAAATGTAATCTTTTCATTCTCTGTTCCAGGTGCATTCAGGCAACCTTCAATAGAAATGGAGAAGTCACCGGAAAAAATAACTGTTGCATTTGCACTAATAGTTACCGTAGCGTTATTTTCAATTACAACACTATCGATAACCATAATTGTTTCTGACCTCCAGAATTCGTCCTGACTTATTACTCCCGATACTTCAATTATAGGAGGAATTTCTAAGCACTCAAATGCTCCAATATCATAATAATTATTAAATGCTGAATATCCTAATAAACCAGAATTAACACTATTACTTAATCCGCCAGTGATCCAATCTTCTTCACATCCTGCGTCTATATTGGGTGATGTTATTTCTAAATCAAAATTATTGTTAGGCATATCTACAAATAGAGGATCTGAGCTGATATTATTTATATAGTTTCCCTGATATCGATATTGATTCCTGCTATCTCTATTTTTGCCAAATATTCTTTTACCAGATTTCACAGGTTTGATTTTTTCGTGAAGTAATGATTTTCCACGATTATCCCTTGGATCGTTATATGCAAAAGCACTTGAATCTCCTTCAATATTACAATAATAGAAACCTGTATATATTTCATCACCTTGATATACTGAAGGGTTATGGTCAATAAAACCTACTTGACTCCCTAAAGCAGCTGTATTGAAATAAAGTGTTGTATTTATTAGCATTGGCAAAGCACTATTGCTATTACAGAATAAACCACCACCAATAGTTGCTGAATTATAAACTATTGTATTGTTAATGAATTCAGGGGTGCATAAACTATCAATATAAACAGCACCACCGTAAATAGCATCATTTTGATATATTGTATTTGAAATTAACTTTGAATCTGAATTTTTCAAATAAATAGCTCCTCCATAATTTGCGGAATTCGAATTGGATATTGAGTTATTTATTAATGTTGGAGATGCATTAAGAATATATATTGAGCCACCGTTACCAAAAGAGTAGTTATCTTTGAAGATACAATGACTGATTTCAATATTATTGTATTCATCTATGCTAATTGCTCCACCATTAGCATTTATACTGGATTCAGTAGCTTTACCATAAAGAAAACTACAATAATTCAAAGAGGAGATACTATTATTACTTCCTCCAGTAAATCGTAGCCCACCCCATCCGGTATCTATATTTACAGGTAAAAAAGCTATTTCATTATTCTCAATGCCATAAGCATTTAAGGAACCATTAATATCAATTTTACAACTATCTGAGAATAATACCGTTACACCGGAATATATGGTTAGCGAAATAGAATCTGGGATAACAACATCTCCAATAACTTTAATCGTATCACTTCCCCAAAAACTATCTTCAGATAATATACCTGAGACTTCGATCACGCTTGGATAGTTGGGATATTCATATGCTCCAATATCAATTAAATTAGAATCCGAATCTATTCGCACATTACCATCTATATCAAACTCAGGTAAATTCAATCCTATTGTATCCGGTATTCCTGCATCTATGCATAAAGAGTTTACATCGAGAACAAATCCTTGAGGTGAATTAGGTACAGAATCTTCTAATAATAACGGATCATTATCAATATTATTCTGATAAAGTCCTTGGTAGGTTACTCCTGTTTCTAAGATGAAATCTTCTTCTCCACCTTCAACATCACAATAGTAAAAATTCGGATTGGAATTTAGACCAATATAAACCTGATTATGTGATTCTGAGTTAGAATTACCCCATATGATATTATTTATTAAATCTGGTGAAGAACTATAGAAATCTAAACCACATCCAGTGGAATCACTAAAATTATTTATTACTGTATTATTGGTAAATGGTGGAATACTATTGTCGAAGATGATTCCTGTTCCGTTTGTTGCACTATTATTACAAATAAAGTTACCAATAATAACAGGATCACTATTTTCTAAATAAATAGCTCCTCCACTGTTAGCACTATTCATCTTAAAGATATTATTTATTAAGATCGGATCGGAATTTTTGCAATATATAGCACCACCCTTTATTGCTTTATTATTTTTGAAAGTGCAGTTTTCAATTATTATATCTGATGAGTTTTCAATATAAAAAACACCGCCATTATAGTTTAGACTATCACTGCTTATATCACTTCCTTCAAAAATACAATACCTGAATTCAGATAAACTATCAGGATTAGAATTTACAATATTTATTCCATTCCAGGATTCAATTTGACTGGTTTTTGTAAAAAGAATCGGATTCTCTTTAGTTCCATTAGCAATTATTTTTCCTTCAACATTTAATCTATAATGTCCTTCAAATGTTATATTAATATCCGGCTCAATAGTTAAGGTTACTCCCTCTTCAATTGTTATATTGTTTCCAATAACAACATCAGTATCCCAGGTAGTATCCTCATTAATGGATTCCTGAACTAAAGTTGATCCGTTAATAATTGTGAAATGTATGTTCGAAGTAGTTGAGTAACCAAAGATATCTTCTGCTCCAACAGTAATAGTATAATTTCCATTAGTTAATTGGTTTTTTGGAATAAAACTGTTTGAAGTATTATTATTTGTAACTACATATTCGTGCCATGAGTGTCCAGTACCTGGCGGATTCTCATTGTACCATGAGTTCATACTACTCCACGCTGAATAGATGAATTTTGCATAAGTATTATCAAGCTGTTGATTAAAAACAAAACTGTTTGAAAAAGGTAAAGTCTGCCCATCTCTTTCAATTACATAACTTATACTATATACTCCTTTCTCATGGTCTGGATAATTTCCTTCTTGAATTTCATCACATGCATGAATAACAATATCTAAACCATCATCAATTGGATGAACAGGATCATTCAAATCTATAGTATTATTACTTAACCCAGTTCCGGCAAATATATGAGGTTCATCTGTTCCTTGAGTTGCAGTGATAGAAGAATTATCACGAGTACCATCATTATAAACTCTTATCCAATCAATTATCGGAGGTCTTACATCTAATGGTGGGATATAGTCTCTAGGAAATAGACCATCAATTCTTAATGGATTTATTCTTTCCTTATATTGTGTACTTTCTGTACCAGTCTTATCTCTTAAGTGAATATGATGACTAGCTGATGCGATTGGTATCCCTGAGTTTCTTATCTTATGATTTAAATAATTATCATTAGCTGAATTAGGTGTAACGTGAAAATAATCAAATTTATCAGTTTTTACATTTGATAAAAGTTCACTAGTGCCATAATGATAATCTATAACACCTCTACTAACAGTATAACAAAAGGTTGTATTTCCACCACAACCGAAATCTATCCCATCGTGGAATCTTCTAATAAAAGCACCTTCTTGTGGTCTGTATTCACCAAGGGTTGAAGTTATTGGTAAGCGGTCTCCACAAGTTAAATTTCCATTACTTCCACCACACGGATAACCATAGTTTTCGGTTTTATAACTCTCTACCCAATATATGCTGACTGAACGAGTTAGAACAGTATCCTGCATACTAATTGATATGTTAAAATGTTCCCAATCACAAGGATCATAATTAGTATGATAAATATAATCTATAGACTCATTTGGAAGGTGTGTATTTTTTAAGTATACAGTAACTGAAATAGCTTCGTTAGCAGCAATAACGGGTATAAGAAGAGAACCAGGGCTATAATTACCTGAATGAGTACCAGGTGAAATTGGGGGTGGATTTCCTCCAATGAAAGAATGAAGATAACCATCGAAATTAATGGGTACTTGAAATATGTTATTATCACTTAAATTTCTTATTACGTAAGTTAAACTATAGGTTAGATTAAAATCAGAACTGAAATAAAAATTTGTAGTATCAGGAAATTCGGTATTGGTTATTTCTTCAACACCGCTAGGATAATTTACGATAGGCTCTTCTATAACAATATCACCTGTATAAAATTTATAAGCTCCCTGGCTACCATCTTCTGTCCATAATGCTGTAAAAAACAATTCATTATTTCCTTGAGGGTCACCATAAACCTGTATTCCATAATACCACCAAGCCGGTTGATTATTATCAAATCCTCCTTCTATTTCCGCTTTATAGTGCATTAGTGTACTTTCACCCTCATCTAAACGTAAAGTTACTTCAAAGGTGTCATAGTAATTACTATATATGTCCTCCGCATGCATGAAACCTGGATAAACATGTCCAGTTTCTAAATCTTTAATATTACCATCCGCTCTTTGTACATATAGATCACCTATATTTTCAACAACTATAGTTAAAATTTCAGGTTGTCCTATTTTAAATACACCAGGACTAAAAGTTATACTATTTATAGACAAATCACAAAACTCTTTTGAAGTATGTTCCCTACTATGCGGAAGCCCAGGATTCTTTATTATATTTGAAAAATCTATTTCATAAGTTTCCCAATTATAATGACAATCATAGCAACACATCCAGCCACGATCAATATTATTTCCAATATATCCACACCCCAATGTATCAGCTGTTTCTTGACCTCTAGTACCTCCTCCTCCTGAATGATCAAAAGGATCCTCAAAATCACCACAGTCCGTAAGAACTAGACGGGTTGAGTCACCTCCTGCAGGAATAACGAAATAATTTGATGGCCATTCTTCAGTTATAAATTCTACATCATCATAAAACTGATAATTTTGTGGATTACCAAAAATTGCCCATATAGAAGCATTCTCAAACCAAGCTTGTAAATTCTCATCTCGGTTCTGTAACATGGCTTCTTTATTAATGTTAATAGTTTTTGATACTTCATCAAGCCATTCAATAAACATTTTTTCTATTATCTCTTCAGTTGGTTCTTCTAAAATTAATTGATTATAATTCTTTTCATCCTGAGTATTAGGAATTTCAGTGGCAAAACTAAGACGAAAAGTTATAAAAAATAAAATCAGAACAAAAACAATAAACAGGTGTAGATTTCTCATATATTCTCCTTTTTGTGATACCATTTTTAAGAGTTCTGCCATGTACAGAGTTGTCATAGCAAGTTTTATTAATTTACTTGGTCTACCAAACCATAGTCACGATATTTAGGACGGAGACAGACTTTTGTTCTTTTCTACAATATTATCTATATTATTTCTTTCTCTGATATTTATAGGCATAACCTTTATGATGAATTATAATATCACTTGCATTGGGAGAAACAGAGTAAATTTTTGCTTTTTGTTTATCAAATTCCCAAAATAGTAATTTCTTATTACGATAATCTATTATTTTGAAATATGTATATTCGATTACAGCAATTATTCCAGATTCTTTCGAGGCTGGGAATGCATGATAGGCACTTCCTGACTTGAAAATCACTTCCCCTGATCTTATATCAACAAGTGTTCTCAGACTATGAAACAATTCATTATCTTCAGAAAAAACACCATTATAAGTGATTTGTTCAAGCATTTGTGAAAATCCACCATTGATATTAAATACTATTGTATATGGCCATCTAGGATTGCTATTACTAGATTTGAAATTTGAATCGTAAAAAGAAGCAACTATCAACTCACCGGTTTTATTAGTAGAATATCCATCAAAATCATCATATTCAGAAGGTATGTCTATTTCTAAAGTCTTATTGCCAAATTCATCAAATACTGATATACCTCCATAACTAATAGTTGGATCAGAAGGTTTACTTTCATAGTAATTATTAAATCTTGTAAATATAAGCCAACTGTTTTTATCTGAAATATAATAAGGGCTAATTACTTGATTCATTTTTAAATCATAAATATTTATCACATTTCCTTTTTTATCTACCCATTTTATCATAGTTTTATATTCAGGTGTAAAACGGTTTTCATAACTGTCAAAAACAGTAATTCCATTCTCAGATACTGCGAAGTGTGCAATGTCTTCAAATTTATAGACATCTGGTTTTAAGCTTAATATTTGGTTATTACTTTCATCATAAAGTGTTCTGATATTTTTTTCTTCATATTCAATACGATAATTTTCTTTTTTCCTAAGTGACTTTTCAATAAGTATTTTTTCTACCAGTTCATAGTCAGGATAGGTTTCTGAGTTACGAAACGAAGGTAGATCAACTTTATCCTGTGAACTCAATTGAATAATAAATGACAACAGCATGAGAATTGATAAACATTTTTTCATTTTACCTCCAGTAAAATTTTATTTAATTTTTTTACGATTTTGTAAGTTTTCATATACGTATTTTCTCTTTTTTAATCTGAGCATAAAATCTAAAGTTTTCTTTTACAAATTTGAATTGTAACAAAAAAAGTAAATAGAAATATGTTTGTCAATTTTTTTATAAATTTTAAATATTTTAATATTCTGATATTTTGCAACTAAAAACGCTATTACTATCCATCTGCAAGATTATCTATTAATGCTTGAATTTACAAATACAAGATAAGTTTACCTTTGCCTACATTTTTTTCTTCTCATCACATAGCTCCTGCTGTGTGATGTCTAATCATAAATGTTACGTTTCATAGCAGGAGCTATGTGACGAGGTTTCTTAATAATATGAAATTATTACAAAAAAAAGGCATTCGGCAACTGCCGAATGCCTTTTATAAAGCAAATAATAAAAATTAAGCTGATACAAAATCTACAATTTCTTCTCCCTCAACATATAAATATTTTGGTTTTTCAGGAGGACCGTTTTTTTTGATCTTATCGCTGTCAGCATCCTCCACATATCTCCAAATTTCCCATGATTCCCCTTCACCATCGATACAAAATGTAATTTTCTTACCTATGAAATTATCAATAATGAATTGAATTGAAGAAAGTGGTTCTGCTTTTGTAACCGGAACACAGAATTTCTTTCTGTCATAAACATATTTCCCCTTTGTCATTTACTCCTCCATCTATTTTTGAATTCTATAAACAGCGTAACTTTCAATATCATCCAACCAGTATATTTTATCAGGTTTTCTTGGTATTGAAATTATAATCCTGCCAAATCTGGCAGTACTTTTTAAGAAACCACTTGTTATATCTATTTGGGTCCAATCTTGTTTTGGAAGTCCTTTATTACTAAATTTACTAACTCTTTTTCCTTTAGAATCGAAAGCTAGAAAACGAATTGTGATAGATTGATTTGAATTATAATTTGTTTTCACAAATAGACGTGAGTAATATACATGATCAGCATCAATTGGGAAGGCGTCAGAGATTATATTAATTTTGTCTTTTGGATGTTCTACCTTTAAACTTTTTAATCCGGTATGAGGATTTTTATTATCCCAAGTGATATAATCGGAAGTATCTTCTAGCAGGAACCAACCATCCGGTAATTTCTGTGGATCATACTCTCCGATTTCAAAACTGGTATTAAAAATTTCATTTTCATTATCTTTAATATCTTTTTCTGAAAAATCCATTACTGAACCAAAAAAACAACTGGATAAAACAATAAATAAAGCGATAATAATTTTTTTCATAATAACTTCCTTAAGCTAAAATGCTTCGTTCATTTAAGTACTTTAAAATAAAACCAATCGCCGTGACATTAATCAAGAGATTAGAACCGCCATAACTTATGAATGGCAAAGGAATCCCTGTCGTCGGCACAATACCTAGATTCATTCCAATATTAATAAAAATCTGAAAGGTTATATATGCTAATATCCCAACAGATACATAACGATATTCTTTTCGTTTAATTTTTATAATGCTCTTCGCGATTTTATATAGGAACAAAAAATAAATAAGCAAAATAAATGCGCAACCAAAAAAACCAAATTCTTCACCGATGACAGAAAAAATGAAATCTGTGTGATGTTCTGGTAAGAAATTCATGTTCTTTTGAGTTCCCATTAAAAAGCCTTTCCCAAAGATTCCACCGGAGCCAATTGCAATTTTTGATTGAATGATTTGATAACCAGCTCCAAAAGGATCCCGCATTGGATTAATGAAAGTTAATATCCTATTTTGTTGATAATCTTTTAGACCGTTCCAGAATATTGGTGTAATAAAAAAGATGAATGTGTTAATAGAAACAACAAAACCTATTATTACTTTATCTAAATTACTACGATAAAGAATATAAATTAATAATAAAACATATACGATAAATACCCAGAATGAAAAAGAAAAAATTATACTTAATATTGGGCTTATTATAAGTATGAGATAAAATTTTGGTAGATCGGACACAATAAGTATGGAAAATAATATCACAAAAAATATTGATGCAGTTCCCAAATCAGGTTCAAGTAGAATAAGGGCAACTGGAATTAAGGTGACTATAAAAGAACGCAAAAGTATTTGTCCATCATTAAGAAATGGTTTTGAGATAAGTTTAGAAATAACCATGATCGTGAATAACTTGGCAAATTCAGAAGGTTGAAAATTAATTAGGTTTAAGCTAATCCATCTATGAGAACCTTTTATTTCTGGTAAAAAAAGAACCAATATCAACAAAAGTATTGTAATAATATATATTGGAATAATAGAAATATCTATCATTGCATTTGGAACTTTTAACAACAACAATAGGATAATCATAGAAATTATGATCCAGATAAACTGTTTAATGAAAAAGTTGGCAAATAAGAAATCACCTTCTATCTTGGTCGATGATGCTGTATAGATAGAGATTATTCCAATAAACATAAGAAGACTAAGTAGCCCAAAAATTTTCCATTCAAATCTTTTCATTCCATAATTCCATAATAATAATTAATAAGTTTTCTTGCAATTGGAGCACTAACACTACCGCCATGTCCACCATTTTCTACGAATATATTAAATCCTATTTCAAATTTTCCGCATTTTGCATAACCGCTAAACCATGAATGTGTTTTTTTTCCCATATGATTCTCAGCAGATCCCGTTTTACCGTAAACTTTGATGCCGTCAATACTGGCCGCAGTCCCCGTTCCATATTTTTCATTCACTGTTGCATAAAGCGAATTCTGTATTAACCTAAGTGTTTCTTCAGACATTGGCAGATGTTTTTGCTCAACATAATTTTTAAAAGTTTGTTCCGCTTCTATTCTTTTGTCCAGAAGATGAGGTCGTCTCCAAATACCATCATTTCCTATTGCAGAATAATATGCACAAATTTGTAGTGGTGTGACCAAAATCTCTCCCTGACCGATCGCTAGATTTACCTTATGACCTAATATCCCTACATATTTTCCATAATTGTCAATATACCATTTTCGGGAAGGGAAAAAACCTTTACGCTCACCGGGAAGATCAATTCCGGTTCGAGTTGAGAGGTAGTTTTGTTTAGTATATCTGTTGATCTGTTCCAATGAAAATCTTGTAGAAAGATCATAGAAATACACATCGCAAGAATATTTAATAGCATCTTCTATAGCCAGACTGCCGTGACCTGTTTCCAACCAGCACTTGAAGTATCTGTTACCAAACCACATACCACCATCACATTTTGCAAGTTTGGTTTTGGGATCAATTATCCTTTCTTGCAGACCAAGACTTGCCATAATAGGTTTATAAACCGATCCGGGTGGATACGTTCCGTGTATAATTCTATCTAACATAGGTTTATTCGGGTTAGTAATTAATTCATTCCAATGTTTTGCAGAAATTCCTCCGGTAAAAAGATTAGGATCAAAATCAGGCTTACTCACGTAAGCAAGGATTCCGCCTGTTTTTATGTTTATAACCACAATTGAGCCCTTTTTGTTTTTTGGAAAAATTGACGAAACATATTCTTGAAGATCATTATCGATAGTTAGTATCAAATCATCTCCATTCTGGGGAGCTATTTGAAGATTATGTTTAAAAAATTCCAAATTATTACCGCTTGCATCTACTTGAAGTACTTGCTGTCCGTTCTTTCCACGTAAGATATTCTCATAATATTTTTCTAAACCGGTTTTGCCAATATTGCTATTTATGGAATATCCTTTTTTCCGGAGTGTTCTATATTCCTCTTCGGTTATGCGTCCTGTATAACCGGTAAAATGATTTGCAAAGTAATATCCTCTTACTTTTTCGGCTTTAAAAAGAAGTGATGGATAATAGTTAAATTGTTCAGATGTTTTGACCATTTTTTCAAATGGAATGTTTTGTATGAGCAAAATATCCTGATATGATCTATATCTGTTTTCATAAATTATTTTCTTAATTTCTTCGATTTCTTGATCAAAATGTTTACTTACAAATACCGATACCTTTTCTTTGTCTACTATTTTCCCGGGTGTAATATATAAATTATATGATGGCTTATTAAGAGCAATTGGGCGATATTTTCGATCATAGATTTCTCCACGGGTAGGATAAATAGTTTGAATCCGAACAATATTTTTTTCCGCAATATTTTTATATTTTTCACTTTCAATAACTTGTAATTTAAATACAAAGAAAAGCAAAACAAAAAATATGAACGCTATTATATACACGGTGTAGTCTGAAAGTGTAATTTTTTTATACATTTAGTCTTATCTTAATCTTTTCTAAAAGAGCTAAGACATAAACTACTATTATTGAAATTAGAGTGTTAAAGACAATTGAAAAGAAAAATAGAAACAGAAAACCATCAATTAGCTGAGCTGCCATAATATGATAAATAATTAAAATGGAATAGTAGAAAAAATTTAAAAACAAAATACTTAAACTAACAATAATAAGCCTTTGTTTATTCACGTTCATATGAAATTTATTTACCAAGAAAGAGATAATTAGAAATGAAAAGGTATTCAGCCCAAGCAGTGGAGGGTACATAATATCCAAAGCAAGACCCAATATAAACGCAAGCGGCAATAGAAATTTTGCTCTTATTCTAATGCTGATGAATGCAAAATACGCTATAAAAAAGTTAGGAATGATTGAATGTATTGCAAAATGGTGAGCAATAATCAATTGAAAATATAATATTAATATTCCCCAAATAGCATATTTAATAGTTTTCATTATACCTTTCTTATAATGCAGATTGGAGTGAGCTCATCACCTTGTCCCTGAGGATTATCCTTCATTACTCTTTCCATGAATTCTTTATCGATCCCATCACTTCCACCTATCATCCAACATCCGCCAATATCATTTATATCCATCACACAACATTCATATCCTGTATTATCTTTGATGTTTTGAGCTTCTTTTTCCGGATATTTAGGACCTTTTATTACGCAGTTTTCATATGGTGGAACAGGGGAAGTTGTTGCTGCATCAATGAGGGCAGCCTGCATTCCGGCAAGACGATAAAAATCTCCTTTGCCTCTCCGACCGATAAATCTTCCGATTCCTCCAATTATTGCTGCGAAAAGAATTCGAGGAGCACCACATTCATTAATAGCGCATTGCATACTTTCAGGAGCTCGCAGACCAATTCCGTATTCCACATTGGAAACATAACGCCATAGAAATTTTGCCAACCACCCGATTTTTAATTCACTTACAGGTATTGCCCGACCTTGTGTAATGGCAAGCGGACTTTCACTTATACTTAAGATATCATTTTTTTCAATTTTTCCCTTAATGCATTCTTTCACAATAGAAAGGATATCATCGTCAGCAGTTAAAATTTTTGTTTTCAGGGGAATTCGAAGATATTCGATTCCTTCAACGTTAATTATTTTTGAGCTCTTCTTCATAGCTTTTGTCCTTTTTATATAATAATACGATTGTCTGATCAAGCTCAGATGGATTTATATAAGTTTGTATTTTTGCACTCATGAAGATATCAGCAGGGTTTTCGGTAAGTTTAACGACTTTTCCAACCGGAAATCCTTTTGGAAAAACAGATGAAATTTGCGAAGTAACAATAATATCTCCAACTCTAATATCAGAACCAGGTTTAATTAGAGTCATGTATGAATTACCAAAAATATCTGATTTCATGATTCCCTGCAGGTGATTTCTTTTAGACATAATACCTAACTCGAATCTTGAATGATCAAGCGGCAACACTATTGAATAATTATGAGAAACAGCGATGATCTTTCCGACAATCCCGTTATTTGAGATAACGGGATAATCTAATTTTATATTATTTTTTTTACCTTTATTGATAATAAGGCACCGTTCTTTAAATTCACCTTTAAATCCAACAATATCTGCCAGAAGGTGACTGTAATTACCAGTATCATAATCAATTTTAGCGTTTTCAATTTCCACCAAGATATTTTCCAATTCGGTAATTCTAATTGTGTGCTCAGATAGTTTTTCAGAGAGGAGTTGATTTTTTTCTTTAAGATCAAATAAAGAATTAAATTTTTGTATCGAATTTACTAAAGGGAAATATATTGTTTTACTTAAGAATTGAGCTTTTTTCAATCTATCATCGTTGTTGCCTATGAAAAGAAGGATTGCTAGAATCAGATAGATTAGAAAATGAAACTCTCTCTTCACGGTATTAATCTTCTATTTTCTTAATGAGAACATCCCTGAATTCTTCCATGTTATCAAGTACACGTCCGCATCCTTTTAAAACACAAGTAAGAGCTTCCGGCATGACATGAACAGGCAAATCAACAGTTTCTTGTATCTTTTTATCAAGTCCTTTAAGATTTGCTCCACCACCAGTAAGGATTAATCCTCGTTCTGCAATATCGGCAGCAAGTTCTGGGGCTGTTTTTTCAAAAAGACGTTTCACGGCATCTATTATAGATTGTACAGTTTCAGAAAGAGCTTCTCGAATTTCCTCAGAGGTTACTTCAACCGTGATCGGATAACCTGTTATAATATCTCGTCCGCGGACTTCCATTTTTAACTCACCTTCAAGCGGGTAGGCAGAACCGATCTCTTTTTTAATTTTTTCGGCAGTTTGAATGCCGACCAAGATATTATTTCTTTTTCGCAAATAGGTTACAATTGCTTCGTCCATTTTATCACCGCCTACACGAATGGAAGAGTGTACAACAATATGGGAAAGTGAAATTATGGCAATTTCGGTAGTTCCACCTCCAATATCCATAATAAGGTTACCTTGAGGTTTATGAATTGGAAGGTCGGCACCAATAGCTGCAGCAATTGGTTCGGAAACAAGATGTACTTCGCGGGCTCCAGCATGAAGTGTGCTATCTCTTACAGCTCTTTTTTCTACTTCTGTGATTCCTGAAGGAACACAAACGATCACGCGCGGCTTGATAAGAAGACGTTTTTTCTGAGCTCGCATGATCAAGTTTCTCAGCATTAGTTCTGTTACTTGAAAGTCAGCAATAACCCCATCTTTAAGCGGCTTGATAATATTAACTTCTTCGGGATTCTTACCCAACATATTTTTGGCATCTTCACCTATTGCAATAATTTTTTTATTATCGGTTGAAATTGCAACAACGGATGGCTCATCGATCACAATGCCGATTCCCTTTTTATAAACCAGTGTATTTGCTGTTCCCAAATCTATTGCAATATCATTAGAAAAAAGTCCTGATAGATTATTAAAAAACATTTATCCTCCAAAAAATCCAGTATCAATCAATTGTTGCAAACTTAATTTTAAATAAGATTGTTCTGTCAAGTGTTAATAATAGTTAAAATAGATTATTATATTCTACTAAATTCAGTTCGTTTATCATCGTTATCAAATTGTTTTTCAAACCCGAATTTATTGGAATTCCATTTTTTCTAATTTCCTTTTCTTGGAAATACTCTTTTTCTCCGGCAACCCAGATATGTTCTTTATCCGGACGTTTTTTGGAATTTTGCAATTGTGTCATAATTTCTCCGGTAATGCGTTTGAAGTTGGTGATATCAGTAAATTTTTCAATATCCAGTGCAATAAAAATATGACCAAGTTTATAGGGAATTCGCTTACCGTCTTCCCAGCCATTAAGATGATGCATGAAACTTCCTGCCTGTAAAGCCGCGGAGAGAATTTCAACCATAACAGCTAAGCTGTAACCTTTGTGACCACCAGTTTCTTCTTCCATGCCACCCAGTCCAATCATTGATGCTTTTCCACCGATCAAATCTACCAAAAGTTGTTTTGTATCTGTGTAAGTTTTGCCTTCTTCATCAATTGCCCAACCTTCCGGAGTTGTCTTTCCTGCACGATTATATAGCTCTACTTTCCCACGCTGAGAAATAGAAGTGGCAGCATCATAAATAAAATCGTATTCTTTATCGGATGGTGCTCCAAAACAGATCGGATTTGTGCCCAACATTGGGTTTACCCCAAATAGTGGAGCAATTGAAGGACGTGCATTTGTCATTGTAATTCCAATCATATTTTGTTCACAAGCCATTTTTGCATAATAGCCGCTGATTCCGTAATGAGTTGAATTGCGAACAGTTACACAGCCAATTCCAAATTCTTTTGCTTTATCTATTGCATTCTGCATTGCCAGTTT
>JAUVKM010000241.1 GCA_030596265.1 Candidatus Cloacimonadota bacterium | reverse complement strand
ACAGTTTCATTTGCTTTTTTACTGTTTTCTTTCAACATTACATTTGTCACACTGAGTTTATCGAAGTGTGAAGTTTATTTTGTATGAGAACTCTATCCTTCGACAAGCTCCAGTCTTCGCAATGCTTTGACCTGGCAAGCAAGATGACAGGAGAAAATAATACATGTTGATCTACCTTTGCGTCTTAGCGTTCTTTGCGGTGAATATTTCTCTTACTCCCAGAATTTCTTATCCAAACTTCTATATTGCACAGCTTCACTTATATGCTCAACACAGATATTCTCACTTCCATCCAAATCGGCAATGGTGCGTGAAACTTTTAATATTCTATCATAAGCTCTGGCAGATAATCCCATTTTATCCATTGCCATCTTTAATATAGATTTACTATCCTCTTTTAAAATGCAATATTTCCTGATCTGTTTGGAACTCATTTGGGAATTACTGAAAATGTTACTTTCTGTAAATCGTTTTAATTGAATTTCTCGCGAGTTGTTCACTCGTTCTCTAATCACAGAAGATTTTTCTCCGGTTGGAATACTGCTGAGTTCATCATATTTCACAGCCGGAACTTCAATATGAATATCAATGCGGTCAAGTAGTGGTCCCGAGATCCGCGAACGGTATCTCTGAATATTACCGATAGGACAAGAGCAAGTATGTCCTTCCACTCCACTTCCAAAATATCCGCAGGGACATGGATTCATCGAAGCTACCATCATAAATTTTGCCGGGAACTCCAAACTTTGTGTAGCACGTGAAATGGTTACAACTTCATCCTCCAAAGGCTGACGTAAAACTTCCAAAACCGATTTCTTGAATTCAGGAAGTTCATCCAGAAATAGAACTCCGTTATGTGAAAGTGAAACTTCTCCCGGTTTGGGATAACTTCCGCCGCCTATTAGAGCAACATCACTAATTGTATGATGTGGAGAGCGAAATGGACGACTTGTTACGATTCCTTTTTGAGCTCCAATAAAACCTGCCACTGAATGGATTTTGGTTGTCTCTAAAGCTTCTTCCAGCGTAAATCCGGGCAATATTGTAGGAATTCGACGAGCCAGCATGGTTTTACCTGATCCAGGCGGTCCCAGCATTAAAACATTATGTCCTCCGGCTGCTGCAACTTCCAACGCACGTTTCACATGAAATTGTCCTTTCACGTCAAACATATCAACCGGACTTTCATCTAAATGTGAGAACATCTCTTTTTTATCAACCTTAAAGGATTCGATCTTTAGCTTATCTTCCAGAAAATTTATAACTTCATTTAAGGACGCAGCCGGATATACATTCAATTCATCTATAATTGCTGCCTCTTTGGCATTTTCATAAGGTAGAATTAGCCCATCGAGCCCATCTTTCCAGCAGGCAACAGCCACCGGTAAAACACCATTCACAGGACGCAAACTACCATCCAGAGAGAGTTCACCAATAAAAGCATATTTTTCTAATTTTGCAGTTTTCATTTGATTTAAGGCATAGACCAACGCCAGTGAAGTGGGAAGATCCAACGCAACGCCATCCTTTCTAATGTCCGCCGGAGCCAGATTAACGGTATAGCTATGAGTTGGAAAACGAAATCCTGAATTCTTAATAGCTGCCGAAACACGATCTTTGCTTTCCTTAACTGAATTTGAAGGCAAACCAACAATAGAGAACTTTGCCAGTCCTCCTTTTATATCCGCTTCTACTGTAATCTGCTGTGCGTCTATTCCCTGAATTGCATACGATATTGTTTTCCCATACATATTTTACTCCTTATCTATTAACTTTTATACAAAAATCCGTTTATACATTATTCGTCATTCTGACGTTTACTCGCCTTTGGCTGGAGTCTTGCACGCTGCTCTTTTCAGGCAGAAAAACGGAACATTAAACCATTGCGAAGGTCGAGAAAAGCAAGAAGTTAAATAACCTTCGCAAGGATTTCTATTTTCCAATTACAACTGTTATTTTCTTTGAATATACTTTTTCGCTTTCACGTGCAGTCGCCTGCATCAACACAATATAGATTCCCACGGGTAATTTTTTCCCATTATCATTTCTGCCATTCCAAATGATATTCCCCTCCGATGATTGCAAAACCTGATCAACAAGTCTTCTTATCATTCTTCCTTTCAAATCAAAAATGCGTAGAGTTACTGTGCTCAAAACTTCCGGTAATGCATAAGAGAATATTGCTCTTTCATCACGATAGGGCGAAAATGGATTGGGTTCAACGTTAAGTTTCATATTATTGGGAAGCATCTGCACAAAAATACTGTTGGCTCTTCCTGGCGTACATTGATTTGTAGAGGGTCCCCAATTTTGTTCTGTAGAAATAATTTCCGGATTTACTCTTTCTATTGAAACACCATCCAATTCATCGTTCCACTCAGGTTGATAGAAAAATTCTTCGATCAAATTTCCACATTCATCCATCAAGCACATCTGTTCTCCATCATTAGAAAGGCTAGATAAACCGGTTAATATAGTAATGTCATCAATATCATATTTAGCTTTTAGATAATCTACATCATTTTCTGAATTGGTGATCAAATAATAGTTTTCCATATAATACGGAATTTCAAGAGTATCTTCATCAATTACAATTATTATTGTAGTTAAATCCGGTATGGTGAAATTATTAATTATTTCAATCCATTCAGGTTCATCTTCATCAGGGTCATACATGATCTCATTAATTACAAATGGCAGAGAGCCGCTATTATAAAAGCTGAAGGCAATGTTGTTTCCTGTATTCATATCATCTTCCGAAATTATTTCATATGAGAAACTAAAATATCCATCTTCTAAAATATCAGTCGTAAATTCATAAATGATGGAATCTTCTAAACTGATCTCATCAATAAATATATTTTCTGAAGGATACTCTCCATTTATGATCAGATCACAAGAAATAAATGCATCGAAGATATTTTCCAAACCAATATTTTTAATTATTACAGTATGAGCTATGGAATTTTCATTTATCTGCATACTATTAAATTCTAAACTCAGATCGTATTGTATAGGAAGAACACTGTTGGGAAAAGTTGGAGTTCCTAAACTATCAGTACAAATACTCCATATAATATTTTCATCATCAAATGGATCTACTCGTTCAATTGAGAAATCTGTAGGACAGTAATTTCCATTATAGGAGGTTGAATCGAATTTTGTTTCAAATTCATCTGATAAAATTAATGTCTCATCTGTATTATTTAGAGAAGTCCATTGTGATGCAAATATAACTTTTTCAGGGGCAACTTCGGGATAGGTTTGTAGGAACAAAATTGTGTCTTGGCAGACAACAATAAAATCCAGTGGAGGAATATTGCCGTAAAAGCTAATTGTACCGCCTGATGCGTCCATTATTCTTAAGTTATCCACATTATATACACAATCTGTCCGATTAAATATCTCAACCCACTCCTGATTAGTGCTGAGGGGCTTAAACATTATTTCATTCAGTACAAAAGGTGAGTCACCATTCAATAATGAGCCCTCGACATGATTATTCCATAACTCGTTGTCATAAAGGTAAATAAGCTCTACGGTGATTTGATGATATCCAATTGATAATTCTCCTATCTGACATGAAAAAACAATCGTACTTTCAGCAGGAATAGCTGGAAGTTCATAAGTTCCATAAAGTGTGTCATTTAACATAACTTTTATGCTGGCAGCAAGGTTATCCACATTTTCCGTGGATAAGTTAGAAACCTCTGTTTGAAGCCAGTATTCACCCTCATTTTCATAGATTTCAAGGTTACTAATTGCCAGGTCGATCGGGTA
>JAUVKM010000118.1 GCA_030596265.1 Candidatus Cloacimonadota bacterium | reverse complement strand
AGATTATGGAATTGGAACCCGTGATCATATCTTCGGTCGGAGCTTCTATGTTCGGGGCTACAGATCCAGATTTTACCTGGCTCGATATGGAAAAATTCTTTATTCAGAAAAATATATTTGAATTTCAAAGTATAGCTGCTTCAATTGGCGGTGGACGGGATCTTGGAAGAGGATTGAGTAAAAACGGGCGTGAACTTATTATAGCGAGCATTAAGAAACATAATATTCAATTAGTTCATGAGGAAACATTGGAACAGAATATCAATAAGAAAATGGAACTTTTTAAAGCTTCCGGACAAAATAATATTGCCCTTTACATAAATATCGGAGGTGGGCTTTCCAGCATTGGTGCAACATTGAATGGAAAATTGATCGATCCGGGTTTTCATCGATATCTTACATTAATAAATACACCTCTAAAAGGTACAATGCTGCTTTTTGCGGATGAAGGCATACCCGTTGTACATTTATTGGATATTACCAGATTTGCGGAAGAGAAAGAGCTTCCCATAGCTCCAGATCCGCTTCCTGATCCGGGGAATGGAAGTATGTTCGAAAATGAGAGGTATAATCTTAAAATTACCTCTATTTCTTTTGCGATATTAGTGATTCTAATTTTAATTGTGATCTTTTTTGATCATAAAGAATTAAAAATAAAAGATGATGAAATCAATGTTTAAAATGAAAAAGATACTTATATCATTAGCATTATTAGGAATAACTCTCTCAGTTATGGCTGCGGATATCCACTATAATTCAGATCCGGAGGAGTTCTTAGTTTACAACAGAAGAAACAGTAAAATATATAATTATTTTCTTCTTAAACCTACTGAGAATATTTCCTGTACTCTTATTAATGTTGATACACTTACCGTATATTCCCGCTTAGTTATTAATAATGGATCAGCAATTAATTACCAATATAAAGTGAGAATTGGAAATGAGGAATTGATCTTAGACAAATCTGCTAAGTTAAGTGATTCAACCAGAGGTGTGAATGGAGAAAGTATCTCTAGTTATAATAAATATAAAACAAAAATTTATGAGGAAAAAGCGAATTTTTCTATAACGAATATTTCGCAGAATAATCTGATTTTCAAAATCTCCGGAAATAATGTGGTTAGTTCTAATAAAGAGATCGATTATATTCGTTTCACTCCCAATTTTTATGGAGATGTGAAAACTTTGATCCTCGATGAGAAGGAATATACATATTACACACCTAAATCGGATAAAATTCAGCTTACACTGGAAGGTCCGATAGTTCTAAAAATTGTAAGCAGAATGCTATTTGATACAAATTACATAAATAATTCAGGCTATCGTTTCAGGGTGTTTGACAATAGAGAATTTTTTACTGAATTTACAGAGGATGCTTATAAATCTAAGAGCTGTTGGGTTAAGAATGAGCCTGATATAATTCCCTCTACCGGTGATGTGAACATAATTAAACTATCTGAAGGGATTCATCACCTTTCAATAGAAAATAAAGATAAAAACAAAGAATTGATCTTTAGATTTTATATAAATAAAGCTTCTGTTGAGATTGAAAAATGAAAAAATATCTATTTTTGTTCATAATGATTTTCGCAAGTTCACTCGCTGCACAAAATTTCATCTTCTACCCTAATATTACCTTGGAAACTAAATATAATAGTAATATCCTCAACCTCTCGCAAAGTGATCTGGATAGATTTGAAAGTGGGAATGAACCGGATAAATTTTCGCTTGAAACTTCAGATGATCTCATAACTTCCGCAAAAGTGGAATTGAATTTGAAACACAAATTGATGGCTGGTCATACTCAAATTAATAGAGTTGCTATAAAATATGATAAGTTTTTAAAGAACAGTTTTGAGGATAATTATTACATAGAATTTGCTTTAAAACAATATCTAAGTAAAAAACTTAATTTTGGATTTTATTATTACTATTATCCTGAGATCTACGTTAACCGATACGATAGCGTGTTAGATCCTGAAAATGTTTTCCGCAACTTTACATATAGTAAGAATAATTATATTGGAAAAATAAATTACATTCTAAATTTGAAATACCAATTTTATTATAAATTCGGGTTTTCTCAACTATTTTATAACGAGTATTTTACAGAATATAATGCAGAAAATTTTGAAAACGGCATTGGAATTAGAATAACTCCGGTAAGTTGGATAAGGATAGACTCCGGCTATGCTTTTAAAATATCAAATGCAAAAGCTGGAGATGCATTCAGTGATTCGCAGCAGGTTACTATAATAAAAGATGCCTCTTATCAAGCTGATATATTTGATCTTTCGTTTTACTTTCCTGCAGTAATATTGGTGTTTAATAAGCCGGTTAATTTTAATCTTAGTGCAAAATATGAACATTTCTATTTCCAAGCAGTGAATCAAATAGATGAATATCATTATAGAAGAGAAGATAAAATAGTAACATTTAATTCTGATGCGAAGTACAAACTATCCAACAATATCTCTCTAAAATGTTTTTACAAATACAAGTTTAGAGATACAGGTTCTCCATACACAAACGTAGAAACAGATAAGGAATACAATTTATATGAGACAGGGATATCTATTAGATTATCTCTGTAACAATATAACGACACTTTTGGCAGATCTGTCCCAAAATGACATATAAAAAAAAACATAAAAACAATTTGCATAATTTACACAATACCTTAAATTTATAGATAAAGTGTTTTGAATTATAGGTTTGCAGAGATGCTGTAATCTACAACGAAAAGTTACTTTTTTTGGATTAATTATTGCATGTATTTATAGTTTAGTTCATTATAATAATTAATTTTAGATTGACACTAAACTATGTTTATTTATTTTTACGTGAGTAAACATAAAAAGAAAAATAACATATTCCTAAAATTGGAGGATATATGAAAAAATATTTATTAGTTTTATTTATAGTTTTTGTTTTTAGTTCTTTGGCTTTTGGGGTAGCGACTGTTGCTACCGTGGGGATGTCAAATACGAGTGGTGGTGGGACTGGCACTAATAGTATTCAGGCAGGTGGAGCAGTATATATTAGTGGTACAGCTTCAAATTTAACTTCAGCTTATCAAATTAATAATGTTTATAATGGAGATACAGGTTCGACTATAGTAGGTGATCTTTATCTCACATATTGGTCACAAACACCTAATAGTGGTTATACAGGTTCAATTTATGGTCCAAGTGTTACATTGGACACTTTTGCAGGAAGTGGCCCAAATGGAACTACCTTCACAGCTGATTTTACAATGCCAACAACTGGAATTCCTAGTAATACTCTTTACATCACAATATATCTTGGTTTAGAAGAGAGGAATAGAGGTAATTATGGTTATGGAGCAGTAATTGAATCTGATGTTGATGTTACCTCTGCCCCAACTGGATATTTTACTCGTCTGGACTATACAGCCGACACCTCAACCGAAGATCCTACATTAGATCTACCTCTCTCTAATGCGACTGTTCCTACGGATTTCACTGTTCAATACGATCAACCGGAAACTGCCTATGAAGGTTCGGTAAAAATAACACTTACTCGAACTTCCGGAACACTTGACGGCGGTTCACCTCATGTTTTAGAGGTTGAAAGTGAAGCTTCCGGTACAAATAAAACTATTGATATTAAGGGTGCCGGTCTTGGAGGTGCAACAGGTGTAAGTGTGTATAGCGGTGGTAATACTCTTGTGCATAATTCAGTTTATACAATAAGAATAGAATATCAGGATCTTGCTCAAAATACTGCAGCGTGGGATGAAAATTCCGGTATTCTCTATTTCGTCAATGATCTTATAGAAATAGCCGGTGGAGATTATAATGCCGGTACAAGTTTTAGCCCAGGGTCCACAAATAATGCTTTCTTTAGAATTCAGATGAACAAAACAGGTTCTGGTGGAGATCCAACAGTTAGCCAAATAAACTTTGATCTTCTTGGTTCTTTTCAAGAAACCGATATTGATGCGATCAGAATTTGGAGATCTACGGATAACAGTTTTGAATCTGGCAGTGATACACTATTAGATTCTGATACTTCGTGGCCGGTTGATCCATTTGTTGCAAATTTTAGCCCATCTCAATCTATTAGTACTACAATAGTATATTATTTTTTAACTGTTGATGTATCATCCACAGCAGGAAACTTAGATGCAATTGGAGCTGAAATTACTTCTAGTACAGATATTACAGCTTCAACATCAATATCCGGTACTTTCCCAATAACAGGTAGTACTCACCCATTACCGGTTACTTTAACTAGCTTTACTGTGGTGCTTTCCGGGCAACCTGTAATATATTGGACAACGCAAAGTGAAACCAATAATGCATATTGGAACATATATCGAGGTATTTCACAGAACCTGGGTCAGGCAATTCAGATTAACTATGGTGATATGATATTGGGACAAGGTACATCCACTGAACCTACAGATTATTCCTATATAGATAATTACCCAATTTTAGAAAATACAACCTATTGGTACTGGTTGGAATGTGTAGATAATGCCGGTGAAGCAGATATTTTGGGTCCTGTCTCATTATTTGTTCCGGAAGGAAATGGCAATAATGGAACACCCGCAACACCGGATGATTATGGTCTTAAACAGAACTATCCAAATCCATTTAACCCCGATACCAAAATTAACTTTGCACTTGTAGAAGATAGCCCTGTTCGTCTTACTATTTATAATATTAAAGGTGAGAAGATCAAAACAATTTTTAATGATTTTGTGTCGGCTGACATGGTTCAAACTGCTTATTGGGATGGTAAGGATGAAAGTGGCAAAAAGGTTGCATCTGGAGTCTATCTCTACCGTCTGAGGACAAACAAAACACAATTCAACAGAAGAATGTTGTTAATGAAATAATATTAAACCTTGCGAAAAATCCCCTCTTGAGGGGGGTGCAGCTTTAGCTGCGGTGTGTGTTATCTCCGCAATGGTTTAGAATGAGAAGCCCCTCAGTTTTACTGAAGGGCTTTTTTTTATTATAAGTTTTTTATTATCATTCCCGTGAAAACGGGAATTCACTAAGAGATTAAAGAATAGTTTCCCAATCAAGTTGGGAAAGACAATTTTACTATTATTTTACACTCGTTCTTCGGGAATTTGAAGTGTTATTGGTTCACCATTAACAAAAACAACAATCTCAGATGATGGCAGCTTTTCCTGCTTGAATTCATTACTTACAGGTATAAAATAAATTGCTCTTTTCAGATCAGAGACAGTGAATTCAATATTATCTAATTTTATCTTATCTTTTATTTTGTGGGAATTCAAATATTTAGCTCCAATCTGTTTCGCTTTATTATTTAGTTTGGATCTTAAGAATTCAGGATAATAATGAGATTTTGCCTGCAGGCACCAATCCCATCTCAAACAATCAAAAAAGAAGTTTTTCATATTTGGTAATTTTTCAGTAACAAATAACATTAATTCCAAACCGTTCTTCTGCCAATTCTTTGTATGCAGATCAAAGTTCTCATTTTGAAGAAAATTCAGAAGTTCACAGAAGAAAGAATAGGAAGAATCAAATTTAGAGATCAAATATTTAAAAGTTATTTTGAATTTATTTGAGTTAGAAAATAGATCCAATAATGTCTCGATCTTGTGAATTTTATTAAGATCATCGAATGTTAACCAATTATTTCTCAGAATAATATAAGGACTCGTATTTGTTGAAGTGATTCCGAATTCTCCTGCTTTCTCAACCATTTCTGTTCCGGGTAGAACCTTAAGGAACCCCAGTTGAAAATGATCTGCCTTCAGATTGAAAATATCATTAAAAGATTTTTTAAATCCTATCATATCTTCAAAAGGCAAGCCCGCAATCAGATCGACATGAATATGAATATTTTCAAATGACATAAGTTGATGAACAATATTGGCAGTCTTTTCCCAATTATTTGCCCGGTGAATTGCCTTTAATGTTTCAGGGTTAGTAGACTGAATACCGATCTCAAATTGGAATAATCCTTTTGGACAAGTTTTAAGGATTAGCAGATCTTCATCATCAAGTAGTTCAGGATGGATTTCAAAATGGAAAGTAATATCAGGATCAAGTTTAATCAGGAATTTCCAGATTTCTCGAGAATGTTCTTTTTTTGCGTTAAATGTACGATCAATAAATTTTATAATTCTAGGTTTTTGTTCTATGAGGAACTTTAATTCTTTTTTTACAATATCAAGTTCCCGAAATTCCAGAGCTTGATCTGAACGTGAAGATAAGCAATAGCTGCATTTAAATGAGCATCCTCTACTTGATTCATAATAAATATATTTATCATTTATTTCAGGAAAATCTGATTGTAGGTAGGGAAATGGTATTTCAGAGAAATGTGGATTTTTCTTTCTGATGATTGAATTTTGTACATTAAGCTTATTTTCTAAAAGATATTTTAATCCTGCTTCACCGGCACCACAGACAATATAATCAATTTCAGGGAATTTACTTAACCAGTCTTCCGGATTGTAACTAACTTCAGGACCACCAAGAACCATTTCAACATCTGGCAGGACCTTCTTGATCTCAGGTAATAATTGTCTGGTAATCTCAGTGTTCCATATATAAACTGAGAATGCCAAAATATCAGGTTGCTTTAGTGCAATCTGTTCTAATATTTCCAGCATATCCTGGTTAATGGAAAGTTCTAATATCTCAGTTTTATATTTAAGATCATCAACAGAATTTCTGAGGTATCTTAAGGCAAGATTTGAATGAGTATATCGGGCATTAATTCCTACAAATAGAAGTTTTTTCATTAAACTACCCGTAACTAAAGAGAAAACATCTCCTTTGCTCGCATAAGATCTTCGGG
>JAUVKM010000141.1 GCA_030596265.1 Candidatus Cloacimonadota bacterium | reverse complement strand
CCTTTGGCGGATTCTTCTTGTTTGTTGTGGCACGTTTGTTAACAGCTTCTTTTTCATTTTAATAATAAACATTTTTTGACTTCTTCTGTTTTGCTATTTACACTCAACTTATAATAATATATTCCTGAACTTACAGGTTTACCCAATTCATCTTCTCCGTTCCAAATTATTGAATGAGAACCTTTTGAATAATACTCGCGAGTAAGAGTTTTAATCTTTTGACCCTTGATATTGAAAATGGATAATTCTACTTTACTTTCTTCAAGAATTGAGAAAGAAATTGTAGTTGTTGGATTGAATGGATTGGGATAGTTACTAAGTGAAGTAGTATTATTCAATATTGTATTATCATCAGTATCCACACCATTCCAGAGCACAGTGATCTCCACTTCATCCGGATCGGAATTAAGCAGGCTATCGCTAACAACCAGTGTTAAAATGTAAGTTGTATCTTCTTCAACATCAGGAGCTATGAAAGTAGGATTTATTATATTTGGATTTGATAATTCGATTTCCGGAGGTGCTGACCAGAGGAATGTTAATTCATCACCATCGGGATCAAAGGAATTAGAACCATCTAATTGAACAATTGTTCCTTCTTCAACAATTTGGTCTTCTCCGGCATTGGCTACAGGAGGATTATTTACTAAGGGAAAATAATAAACATAAACAGCACCGGCATCTTCATAATTCGTATCGGTGCGAGGACTACCGACAAATGCAAAGTCATCTGAAAAATCAACAACATATCCAAATTGATCTCGATTGGCTATATCTGATGCCTGCAAGACTGCTGTTTCTTGCCAATTATCTAAAATATTCTTGAATAAATAGGCAGAGCCTGCAATATAAGGTGTAAAAGATATGTTCCCATCAGAGCCTACAATGAGTGTATCACCTGTAATATTAATTGAACTTCCAAAATGCTTTTGTGAACCTGCATCAGATGCAGTTAGCTTTATGTTTTGTTCCCAGGTTCCGGAGTTATTGCGAAAGACATATGCAGCGCCAGACCAGGTTCCATCATCACTTTTATATTCTGCTCCAATAGCGGCATATTCTCCTGACATACTCACAGATGCCCCAAAATGGTCTCCAACCACTGCATCTAATGACTCAATTTTTTGAGTTTGTTCCCAGTTTCCTAAATTATTGTAAAAAATATATGCTGTACCTGAATTCGCTCCACTATTATTTGCACTTTCATCTGCACCAATAATAGCATAATCATCGCATATACTAACCGATTTTCCGAAAAAGTCATTTTCATTACCATCAGATGCTGTAAGTTTTGCTGTTTCTATCCAGGTTCCTTCATCATTATGAAAAATGTAGGCAGAACCGGATTGACTTCCATTGTCGTCATCTCCATATGCTCCAATAATTGCATAATCATCGGCTAAATTCATTGCAATTCCAAAAAAATCATAAGATTCTCCATCAGAGGCGGTAAGTATTGCTGTTTCTGTCCAAGTTCCTTCATCATTAAAAAATACGTAGACTTTTCCTGCATAGCTACTTCCCAATAATGAAGTTGCAAATGCATAATTACCGGAAATAGTTACGGTTATGGCAAAAAAATCATTGGTTTGGCCATCTGAGGCAGTAATCTTTTGATACTGTTCCCAAGTCCCTGAATTATTGTAGAAAATGTAGGCAGAGCCGGAATTTTCTCCATTATCATCATCGTAACAAGCACCAATAATTGCATAATCTCCGGAAACGGCAACAGCATTTCCAAAATAATCTTCGGCTGCAATATCATCTGATATTAATCTTTGCGTTTCTAAAACTTGTGCTTGTGCTACAGATAAAGAAACAATCATTCCTATTAATAAAATTGTCATTTTCATTCTGCTCTCCTTATTTTCTTAATAATTTAATTTCTGCTAATGTTCAGAGCACGCTGCGGGATCGGAACGATCCCGCCCCAAAGCAAATAAAACAAGGTTTGAATCGTGAGATTCAAGCCGAAAAGAATAATAAACCCACCCGCAGACACGCTTGTTAGCGGTATTTTCTATTTCAAAAGCATACATTTTTTAACTATCTCAGTTTTACCGTTAACTATAAGCTTATATAAATATAAACCTGATCCTACTTTCTTCCCTGAAGCATTTTCACCATCCCAAACAATTGAATGTTCACCTTTTAATAATTGTTCATTAACAAGAGAATTAATCTTTTGTCCTTTAATGTTGAAAATATCAATTTGAACTTCTCCTTCTTCAGGGAGATTGAAAACTATATTTGTTTCTGGATTAAATGGATTTGGATAGTTCGATATTTGATAGTGATCTTTAGAATAATTGTTCTGGATTGCTTCATCTGAAAGAGAAGTGGCTTCAAAATTGCCTACTACAAAAGCGGGTTCAAGAATAAGTTCAGTATAGTTTTCTTCATTATCTTCAAAGTGAATTTTTAAATCATAAGCAACTGAATCGGTAGCAGTAACTTCTGATAAATCTGCAGAGAAAATCTTACCGAATGGGTTACCAAATTCAGGAAATTCATCAATGAATTCAGTCTCAAGTTCCTGCCAGTCCTCTTCCTCATGTAATTTGTAGAATACTTTAACTGAATCTGTTATCACCGGGAAATATGTTGGATAACTATCGATAAATTCAACATCAGCAACTGAAAATAATAGAGTCGCATTTTCATTATACTCAAGTCGATTGACCGGTTCATTATCTTCATTGAAAATAATGAGTGAATTTATAAAAGGTGGATTTGGCATTTCAAGTGTTGTGTTGAAATAATTCATTAATGTACAAGTTCCTGGTAATCCTGCAAGACTGAAATTATTGTTTTCCACAGTGAGAGTATAGATGTCTTCTGGTACGTTCAAATTCCCCATATCAATTAATTCGCCTTCCATAATTACACTTCCATTAGAATCTGTTAAGATGAAAGTCGAATTGTAAACATCAAAGGTTCTGTGCACATTATCAGATCCCCAGTGCTCCGACCATGGGTAGAGCATATTATCGAAATATACGTGCCAAATTTCTATATAGATTGGTGACTGCCCGAAAACTAACTGTTCTCCACTAGGGGATAAATAATCAACGATCATAGGGATTGGATGCCAGAAGCTTCCAATTTTATCATCAATACAGTGAAATGGTGCAACATCATATACATCTTTCCAATTATTATTCTCAAAATAACCAAGAAAAATCATGGAAGTTGAACCACATTGCTCATAATCATGATCCATCATATATAAGTTTGTGCTCCATTGTTCTTCAGAACATTCAAACAAATTATTTGGGCTCATTAAAGAAGTATAGAATGGAGATATGGAGTTAACCCAAAGTGTATTTGCAATTCCTATTTTAAGATATTCATTAATTACCGGGATTTGTAAAATAATTTGCTGTGAGCAATAATCTGTTGGTTCGTTTGAAAAAGATTGACTGGAAGTTATTTCCTGAATAGGACCATATTGAGTGATATATACATTTTCTTCATCGAACTTAAGCTCACCTGCGACAAGGTTAAAATCTTCAGTAAAGTCTGATGTAACGATTTGGTTGAAAAAACGATGAATGAGCAAATAGTAAAAGTTTTCATTAAGAAAGTGAAATGTGAAATTTGCATAATATTTTTCACTCATATTAAATGGTTCTCCATTAATATCACAGCTATTAAGTTCGAGTACATTTGTTGCTTCATTGTGTTCTATCCAGACCTCGTGAAAACCTGCTCCTAATGTCAAATCCACATCGTAACGAATTACTACTTTATATAGGAATTCAATATTAAAAATTGTATAAATTTTATAAATTCCGTTGGGTACTGATATTTCAGCCGTTGTTGAATCTATCCACGTTGCATCACCATCGTAGAAAAAATAGTCCTCATTCATTATGTAGAAGCTAGGGTAAGAGTCATTAAAATGCAATCTCAAGAGCGTATCTCTTGTATTCTCATTACTTTTAATTCTTTCCAAATTTTCATAAATAATTTCTGTTTCATTATCTTCATAAGTCTTAATAATCAAATCTTTATGGTATAGTATAAAGTAAGGTTGTTCATCATTTTCAAGAATGAAATGTTCATTATTAAGTAATCGATGAGGATTGAAGTTTGCTAATTCTGCATTTAATAAATAAAGTGCAAGCAGCATAAGACAAATAAATAGTATTTTCTTCATTTTTACTCCTTTTTATAGAATTACCGCTAATGTTTGGCGTGTGCGGCGGAATCAGAATGATTCCTGCTAAGCATGCAAATCATTGTTTGAATCGTGAGATTCAAGCCGAAGAGAATAATAAACTCTACCGCTGACACGCTTGTTACAGGCATCCTTTTCCCGGAACTCCCTGCAAGAAAATGGAACGGAATTTGCCAAATCAACAGGGGAGAGAAGTACTTGCATATTTTATAACAATTGCACCTCTGAATTCCTGTAAAGGACACCCACGATTTATATCTTTTAATAAACAACACAACTTTGAGCTGTAACTTTCACTGAACGTACAGGTCGTAGTTTCCGGCGAATTGGCAGAAAATATGCTTAACCTTCAAGAGTGATTTAATTGCAAATTTTGTAACAATTGCACCTCTGAATTCCCGTGAAGTCGACCCACAATTTGTATATTTTGTTATTAACTGTCAATTGGAAAAAAGTTAAGCAGTTAAGAAATTTAGTGATTAAGTGGTTAAAAGAGAAAAGAGATATAAAAAGTCTGAGATTCTTCGCTAGAAAATTCTCCGAAGATTTCCTCAGAAAGACAGATTTCTTATTGTTCAAATTCCTAACTCCTAACCCCTATTTTTTCCGTTCTTCTTTCTTAATTATCAACATTTCTAAAATATAAAGTAACAATGCTGCAATTAGTAGATATTTCCAAAGTTCAAAACCGTAACGTGACTGCAGAATATTATCCTTCCAATTATTATCCAGAAGGTAAAGATTCTTTATTTTCAGGTTATTCCATCTACTAAATTCACTTTCGGTATAATCCAAATTCACAGCTATCATGTTTTCATCATTCAAATAAATTCCAGTTATTGTTGGGGAATGATATTTTTTCTTCGTTGAAATCGTTGCTCCGTCAGGAAGGGTTAATTCGGGTGAATTCAAAGGCATTTTATCTCCAATAGAAAATGAGGTATGGTCATGTTCACTTGTAAATTGCAGACAGTTATATGCAAACACGGGGAATACAGGATCCAGTAAAAAATGGCTTTGTATACTTTTTATATCGAACAACCAGAGAATAGAATTCCGGTGCTCTATAGCAATAGGAAAATCTTTTGATCTGAGTAAAATATTGGAACTGCTTTTCACTTCCCAAAAATCACTAATTTCAATGTTGTTCATGTCTTTCATTAGTTTTGTAACAGAATGGAATTTGTTAATTTGATCTATGTTTTTGCTTTTATTGTTAAACTGCTGGAATCTACAGTTAAAGAATTCTGAAACAAATTGTTGCTGTTCTTTTAATAGATTTTCATCTGCAATAAATAAAATTTTGCGTTTGTTCTTTTTTAATTTATTCAGGATAGATTCTAATTTTTCTGAGAGATTATGTTTCTTATAAATTATAATATTCTCATAATTCAGAAAACTTTCATAATTAATATTTTCATTATTTATTATTGAAATGTTCTCTGTGTAGATCTCCAGAATTGATTCAAGTGCAACTGGAATTTTTATCACATCTGTAATTATCACTACATGTGGATTAGGCTCAAGATAGAAACTGAAGTAGTTGCGATTATCAAAGATCAATCTTTCGTTTTTAACAGATGCATATCCACTGTGCCAGCCGGGGCTTTCTATTTCGAGGGGAAGGGAAAGTTTTTTCCTCTGTTCCGGTAATAGATCTATTGCTCTTTGAGAAATTGTATTCCCATCAATAAATAGTTCGTATATCACATCCTGCTGCTGATATTTTGAGTGATTAACAAGTTCAATCTCGACCTGTTTCTGCATGTTGCGGTTCACGATCTCATGTTTGATAGATGCATTCTGGCAGCTAATATTATTTTTATCTTCAACAAAAGATGTAGGAATAAAAAAGGTTGGAAAATCCAATTTAATATCGAGTTCT
>JAUVKM010000247.1 GCA_030596265.1 Candidatus Cloacimonadota bacterium | reverse complement strand
AGCCCCAAAAAAGGATTAGAGCCAAAAGGATATTTTGATTATACGGTTTATCCACTGGAAGGTGTTTGGGATATAAGTGAAGAAGCCAAGAAAAAGTTTAATGGCAAATTTGATAAAAATGACCTCGTATTCAAATTAATGATAAGACAACCGGATTTCGTTGATGAACAATTTGCACAAATAATGTTTGGACAGACGAAAAAGAAAAAACCTCATGAATTACTGAATAAAGTTAGGTTTGAGAAGATGACAGATGGTCAGTGTATTCAAATGATGCATTTGGGCAGCTACGACAACGAACTGGAAAGTTTTAAGCAGATGGAAGTTTTTGCAGAACAGGAAAATCTATCTCGAATCTCAAAAGTTCATAGAGAAATTTACCTTTCTGATGCCAGGAAAGTTGTACCTGAGAAATTAAAAACAGTATTGAGATTTCAGGTAAAAAAGTTGTAAAATAATGAAAACAGTAAATACATACAAAACAACAGCCAAGTATTATGACTCTGATAATAAAGATATGCTGAAAAATGATATTGGCTTTTACATAGACTATGCAGATAAACTAAATGGAAAGGTTTTGGAATTGGGTTGCGGTACCGGAAGAATAACTATTCCTATTGCAAAAACTGGGCATAATATTTGGGGATTAGATGTTTCAGAACCAATGCTGGATGTTTTATGGCAAAAAGCGAAAAAGGAAAATATAACAACCAACGATAATTTAAATATTTCAACTGGTGATATGAGGAATTTTGAGTTAAACCAGAAATTCAAACTGATCTTCATTCCCTTTAGAACATTTCAAAATCTAATTACAGAAGAAGGGCAAAAGGATTGTCTTAAATGCTGTCATGATCATCTAATTGATGATGGACTTTTTATTGTAAATGTGTTTAAACCTTGGGGACTCATTGATGGATCATGGATACAGCCGGAGCAGACAGATTATGAAACAATTGAAGATGGCATTAAAATAAAAAGAACCCACATTCGTGAGAGAGTGGATCTAAAGAATCAGGTTATCTACCCTACACTTATATATTATGTAACCAATAAAGATGGAAAAACAGAGAAGTATTACGAACATCTTTCCATGAAATATTATTATGTAGATCAGCTAAGAGAATTATTACGAAATAATGGATTTGAGATCATTAACGAATTTGGATATTATGATAAATGTTCCATCGAGGAAGGTGGAGAGATAATTTTTGTTTGCAGGAAGAAGTGAACTGTAAAATGTGAAATTTTCCTATGTCGTCACTCTGAGAAATTCTTATGAAGGCATTCGACGAAGAGTCTACCCACTCCAGATTCTTCGTGGGAAAAGCAAGTTGAATTCCTCAGAAAGACGGAGAGTATTTAATTCATCGTCATCCTGCTTGCCACGTCGAAGCTCTGCGTAGACTGGACGTTTACCTGCCTTAGGCTGGAGTCTTGCACACTGTTCTCCATAGGAAGGATTGACAAATAACTAAATCATTAGATTCTTTGTTAAAAGATTAGCAAGAAGATTACTCAGAGTGTCGGGAAACATTGAGACAACAAAACAGGAGGTAGCTCATGGCTTTTAAGGTATTGTTCTTATCACATGCACCGGATGCAGATTTCAAGAAACATAATAGTATAATTGATACAGGAAAATACAGACTTTTAACCTTTGTTGTAAAGTCTCAAGCAGAAGCAGTACAAATTTCCAGAAGTATCTATGCAGAAGAAAAGATAGATGCTATCCTGCTTTGTCCGGGATTTTCTCATAGTGATGTTGCGGAAATATTTGAGATTCTGGAAGGTAAAGTATCTGTTAATGTTGCCAGGGGAGACGGGCCCAGCAGTAGAATTGCACAAACTGTTATCAAGCATGAATACTATGATAAATAAAATAAAAACTACAATTTTACTCAGTCTTGTATCGATAAGCTTGATCTTTGCAGGATGTACTTCTACCGGTTTAGAGAAAATCTCCACAGTAACCGTCTATGGAGATGTTTCCGGTACACATGATGTAGAATTATCCAGACCAGTAACATTACCAATAAATTTAAGTGATGCTGTTCTTATTATGGAAGAATGTTACGAACCTTACGATATTTCCCTTGGTTTACCGGAGTTGTCCGATGAGTATTGGGTCTTCATTTGCTGTCCTGAATATCCTGACTGGGGAATACGAGTAAATAAAAACAATGGAAATGTATTTATAGACTATTTTGGTTAGAATAAATAATATAAAATGACGTTTGTGACAGCACATTGTTGACAATTTTTTTTTGAAAATTATATAAGGTTTGTTATGGATAATAAAAAAGAAATAATGAAGATCACACTTTGGGGATTAGTGCTGAATATATTTATCTCCATCCTCAAGTTTGTGCTGGGCTTTTTGGGTAACAGTCAGGCAGTTGTAGCAGATGCTGCCCATAGTTTTTCTGATACTTCCACAGATCTGGTGATTTTACTCGGCGTAAAATACTGGACTGCCCCACCGGATGATAATCACCCCTATGGTCACCAGAAAATTGAATCGTTTATCACAATATTAATTGGTTTAATGTTGTTGTCTGCCGCAGTTGGAATCGGCTATCATGCATTTGCAACTTTAGATCATGAACATACAGAACAGCTAAAACTTTTTACAATAATTGGACCCATTATTTCAATAATTTTCAAGGAATTGCTATTCCACAAAACTTATAAGGTGGGAGTAAGAACAAATTCATCTTCAGTTAAGGCAAATGCCTGGCATCACAGAACTGATGCACTGTCCTCGATACCTGTACTCATTGCTGTTGTAGCATCTTTAATAAATCCCAAGCTGATTATTCTGGATCATATTGGAGCTATTATTGTAGCTGCTTTTATTATTAAGCTGGCTGTTGGAATTATTTATAAGAATATAAATGAACTTATTGATACCGGCATAACAGAGAAAGAATATCAGCAAATTTCTGATGTTATTTCTAAAATTGAATGCGTGAAAGGATTTCACAAAGTTAGAAGCCGTAAACTTGGCAGCTCAATTTACCTGGATCTGCATTTGGAAGTTGATGGTGATCTTTCTGTTACAAGAGGACATGACATAACCGAAGATGTGCAAAAGGCACTTATCAGCAGTAATTCAAAGATAATAGATGTAATGGTTCATTTGGAACCGGAAAAAAATTCGTAATCATGACATTTAAAAAGTAAGGGCTTGCCATGGCAAGCCCTTACTACTTCATCTGAACCTTATCATCCAGGCAAAGAACTATTTCTTTTGCATTTCCTTAAAATTGCAATTTAATAACAACCGGTCGGTGGTCGGTGATATATTTATATCGTGAGTCTTCTCCACCTTCCATAAATTTATCAATTGTAATTACTTTTACAAAAGAATCTGTATTCTGATATTCATCATAAAGTTCATTTGAGATAAGAATGTGATCGATATGCCCGCGATATTTCCAATATGGATAGCTCCAGTTGGCTGTGCTGTCTGCTGCAATGGACCAATCTGCAAAATAGTAATTCTGTTTATCATCCAAAAAGACATTGAAAGAATTTTCCTCTGCTGCATCCGTAAGTTGATCGTTCAAATCTCCCAATAAAATTACATTCTCCTGTGGCAAGAATTCATCAATGTATTTATCCAACAATCTGCAAGCTTCTTTTCTGCGCACAATATTCTTCTCGCCCGGCATTGCTTTTAAATGATTATTT
>JAUVKM010000080.1 GCA_030596265.1 Candidatus Cloacimonadota bacterium | reverse complement strand
AAAGTAAGAATTACTTTCATAGATATAAAGAGTATTGTTTATAGTAATTTTTTCAAATAGTTTTGTTTGTTTTAGTAATTCTCCGGTAGGAGAAACAACAAGTGAATATCCGGTATTTGCCGCACGGTATATTTGTTTACGTGTTTCTACAGCTCTAAATTTGGTCATTGCTGCGTGTTGATACGTTCCTGCAGAGCGGTGAAACCAAGCATCATTAGTAATATTAACAATAAAATCTACATCCTTTTTTGCCATCTCTGTAGTTAATTGTGGGAAGGCAATTTCAAAACAGATCAGGGGAGAAAATTTATAATTGTTTACTGAGTAATATTCAAGTTTCTCACCGTATTCCCAATTAGCCTGCCCCATGTGAACATTCCACAAAAAGGGGAAATATTTAAGGAAAGGAATTCGTTCCCCAAAAGGAACTAAAACATTCTTGTAATATGGAACATGAACCTTTCTGTTCTTTCCAATTAAGGTTGCAGAATTATAGAATTTGAATTTATTTGGATGATCTTCACCCATATATTTATAGTGCGGGAATCCGGTAAAAATATCAGTTTTAAGTTCTTCAGAAAGATCTAAAATCCATTTCCTGTATTCCATCTGTCTTAATAAATAAACCGGTGTTGATGATTCCGGCCAAATGATGAGATTGGTTTTATCTTCTGCAGCTTTGTGGCTGAAATTTTCATAAAGTGCAAATGTTGAATCTCTATACAACTCTTCCCATTTTTTATCCTGCGGAATACTCACCTGAACAATAGAAGCATTGAAATCAGTTTTTGTTAAATTAATTGTTTTAAGTCGAATTACTCCATAAGCAGACCACAAAATAATGATTGCAGAAACAATAATTATATTTCGTTTAAAATTTCCCTTAAATTCAAAAAGAAGAATATTCACAAGTAAGATAATTAACGAAAGAAGTGACATTCCGCCAAGCTCAACAGGTTGAATGAACGGTAAATATTCTGCCAGTGAATATCCCAAATTGAACCATGGAAAACTGAATTCACCGAAATTTTGTAAGAATTCAAAACTTATCCAAATTAAGATAAATCCGAGATAACCAAATTTGGAATTTTGCTGTTTTATAAAATAATAGAGTTGGAATACAAAATAAAAATAGACAGCAAACAAAACAAATATTCCCAGATAACCGGGAAAAGTAACCAATGATATCCAATGCAAGCAGACAAGAGTATAAGTAGAGCCAAATGCTGCTGCTGCAAAAAAAATCTCTTTCTTTTTCCGCTGTTCGCTAAAGAAATGAAATAATGGAATGAAGGCAAAAAATACAAGAAATCCGAGATGAATTGGAAGTCTGCTTAATCCGAGTATTGTACCAGCTAAAGCCGGATATAAATAGGTTTTAAATTTTGTTTTGGTTTTTATTAAAGACAATTTATTTCTCTTTTGGTTCTGAATAGGTAAGTTTTCCAATCCAAATTTCGTTATCAGAAAGCAGGATCACATTATCTTCAATAATAAAATCGTTCCATTTATTTGTAGAAATTGCAAATTTGTTTGCACTCTTGGGATGATAGATAAAATGCTCTTTCAAAATGTATTGTTGCTGTTTCTCAATTTGGATATTACCATCAATTTCATTCTGAAATCGTCCCAAAATGCCAAAAATTATCGTAGAATTTTTCAACTTATCATAAATCGTGATCTCATTTTTTCCTAAACTTATTTTACTGGGATCACTTAGCTGAAATTTACCAAAAGTATACCAGTCAGATTGGTCGAATGTACGTGTTATTATTATTTCTTTGAATGCATTATCATAGATGTAATAAGTTTCATCAATAGCAACTGCTAGAAGCACCGGTTCAATAAAATCGTTCAGGTTAAGTTCTGCAATAAGCTTTCCATCAATATCAAATTTTTTAATCTTTTTTTGGAAACTATCGAGGGCTAAAAGGTTACCATCCGGCGAGAGAGTGATATCTGCTAACTTATTAAAACTATTAGATGTAAAACCAAGTCTGCCAATTGTATTGATCTTTTTCCCATTTTTATAAATATGAATTATATTAGCTTCTTTTTCTAAAACAAAAGCAGTTTTATTAATGGAAGAATAAAGGCATTTTTCAGGTACAAAATCTGTTTTGATCTTTTGAATTATATTAATCTTTTCCGGAATTCTATAATATTGCATTTCTATAGTTGAACAGGCAGTTAAAAACAAAATGAGCAAGATAAAAAGCCTATAACTATGTTTTTTTGTCATGATCAATAATCCTCTTGATCTTGTCCGGCAATTCGAAGATCTTTTAATTTTCCCTGAATTGACGTTCTTCCCTGCCAGGTATTGAATTCCAAAGAATATGCAATATCAACATTTGAACCTTTTTTTAGGAATGGCAGGTAATCTCCCAGGTTAAACCCGATAAGATCGAGTTCACAGCCATCCTTCATAACTTTTAATTTGAGGTGATTCTTCCCTACATTATAAGGAAATCCGACTACCATAACCTGCTCTGTGAAAAAAGTGGGGCGCATATTTCCGGGACCGAAAGGAGCAAACTTTTCTAACCATTCAAGCAGGTTATCATTGATCTCAAATAATTCTAATTTTGTGTCAATATTCAACGGTGGAATTAACTGCTCTTCTGTTATATGTTCTTTAACATATTTTTTTAATTTATTCTCAAGTAGATCTACATATTCCACAAGTATTTGCAAACCTGCAGCATATTTATGTCCACCGAAAGTTTCTAAATATTCTTCTACAGATACAAGCGCATCAAAAAGATTAAATCCTGCAATACTTCTACCGGAACCGCTTCCAATTCCATTCTTGAATGTTATCATAATTGATGGACGATAATATTTTTCTACCAATTTAGAAGCGACTATACCAATAACTCCGGGATGCCAACCATCAGATGAGACGACTATAATTGGCGTTTCATCGATATTTTTATATTTCTTTTCGATAATGTCACAAGCTTCCTGGAATGTGCGTTGGTCTATTTGCTGTCTTAATGAATTTTCTCTTTCAATGATCTGAGCTAATTCTTCACTTTCTGCTTCTTCAACAGATACCATAAGCTCAACAGCTCGCATTGCACTTCCCATTCTACCTGCAGCATTTATACGCGGTGCAATTCCAAACACAATATCAGCAGAATTAAGCTCTTTCTGCGAAAGCCCAGCAAGTTTTATGAGTGCGTTTAATCCAATATTCTGTCTCTTAGCCAATCTTTCTAAACCAAGGCTGGCAATTATTCTATTTTCACCCGTAAGCGGAACAATATCGGCAATAGTTCCTAATGCTACAAGATCTATATATTTATCAATAAGTTCGTCTGTATTAATCTCCAATTGAGAATATACTGCAACCAAAAGTTTATAAGCAACTCCAACACCTGCCAGCATTTTATATGGGTAATCACAATCAATCCTTTTGGGGTTTATAATCGCATTTGCTTGGGGTAATTCTTCTTTAGGATTATGGTGATCTGTAACGATGATATCCATTCCCAGATCATTTATTTGTTCAACTTCTTCAATTGCATTAATTCCGCAATCTACACTGATGATTAATTCTGTTCCGTTTTCTTTGAGTATATCGACACCGCTCAATGACAATCCGTAACCATCGATCATTCTATGCGGAATATAGTAATCAATATTAGCACCGATTTTTTTTAGTCCCAGATATAATAAAGCCGAAGAGGTTGTACCATCAACATCGTAATCGCCATAGATCGTGATTAATTCTTTCTTATCGATAGCAAGTTTGATCCGTTCGGTTGCTTTTTTCATATCTTTGTAGAGAAATGGATCGTGCATATTATTTAAATTTGGGTGGAAAAATTCTTCAATATCGCCAATTTCGATAAGTTCTTTTCTGATCAACATTTCTGCAATCATATCAGGGCATTTTATGTTTTCAACTATATGTTCTTTTTGCTTCTGTAGTTCCTCAGATAGAGGTTTAGATATTCTCCATTTTTTTTGCATTTATCATTCCTTTAATATAAAAAATAAGCGTCAAAGAAGATATTAAGCCGAATTCTGTAAATTGCTTAATAAGCAATCCAGTGTCTATTTCTCTAAACCGGATATTGCTATACCCAATCGGATTCATTACTGACCGGTTTTAGCTGCCCACCCGAGAACTTAACAAGCCGGGCCGGCTCTCATTCTCCTATTTGGCATTGCACCGGATAAGGCTTTCCTAACTTCCCGATTCACACCGAGAATTGGTGGTCTCTTACACCGCCATTTCACCTTTTCCAAACATCAAATGATATCTGGTAGTTTATTTCTGTGGAGCTAGCTTTCTGTTACCAGAACTTCCCGTTAAGAAGTATCCTGCCCTTAGGTGTTCGGACTTTCCTCTCCGTGTTTCCACGCAGCAGACACTTTATCTTCTTTGACTACACTAATTATATTATAAATGAGCTACAAGAATTCTTCCGCAACTTTCACAATAAATTACAGATTCACCTTCTTTTATGTCAATAGCAACTTGAGGTCGAATAGTATACCCGCAACCACTGCAAGCATTATTATCATTAAATGCAACTGCTTTGCGATTTCTATTCTTTATTAAAGTAGCGTATCTTCGGATAAGATCCCTTGGAAGTTCTATTGCTAAAACATTCCTCTTGCTTTTTAGATCTTCGATATCTTTTTGTACTTCTTGTATTTCTTTTTCAAGCTTTTCCTCATTAGCCTTAAGTTCATCAGAAGCTTTCTTTTGTGCTTTCCTTTCTTCTTCCAAGCGCTCTTTAAGCTCAGATTCAACTTCCATTAACCCGATTAATTCATCATCAATTCCAGAGTTCTTTTTTTCCAGATGATTTATCTCACTGTTAAGCGCCTTATACTCTTTGTTAGTTTCGATAGTAAGAAGTTGATTTTTATATTTTGCGCTTTTGCTGTTATTGTCTGCAATATCGAGTTCTTTTAATTTTTGATCTTTCTGATTTTCATCAAGTTCACTTTTTGTAGCTGCTGCAGTTTCATCTGTATTCTTTAGAGATTGCTTTAAACTATTCAATTGCTGGGGTAATTCTTTTGTTAGAATATTTTTCTCCCCAATGATCGTATCGAATTTTTGCATTTGAACCAATATCCCTAATTGCTTTTTCATTTACACCCCTTAAATCTTTTAACAAACAAAAAAAGCATTCACCTATCGGTAAATGCTTTTATCATTTATACTATAAATCTTTTTTATCTATTATTTTAATCCACAGATACTTCACTCTTCTTATACCCACTAATTATTTTTATTAACAAATAATATTTGATGCTATTATCTGTCAACTTCATTTATCTCCAAACCCGTATCATTTACTGATATCATAATATTAGTCTTTTCCTCAGAAATTTCCAGAACATCTTTCAATATCCTGATATTTGAATTTGGATAAATCTTTTCTTTAATTATTATCTTTAATGAATCAATATTGTGTGATTTTTCTATTTCTTTAACAAATTCTAATTTTAATTCTTGTAATTTTTCTACAAGAGAGGATATTAAGGTCTCATCAACTTCCGAATCATTTCTTGCCTGAGTGAGTTTATTAACAGTAATGCGTATTTGCTCTTTTAAAAACGGCGCAATTGCAATTTCTACTTCAGTAAGAATACCAAGGGGGCTTCCGATAGAAAAAACATCCAAGCCTTCGCCACTTTGGATAACTCCTCCGGAAATTGAACTGTTTTCTTCGGCTTCTATTATTCCATTTGCATAGATCAGGCTGTTTCGAGCATTTTTATTTACCATGATTTTTCCGGAAGCAATAATTTTAGAATTTTCTGCATAATCAAAGATAACATTTCCATGAACTATGATTCCGCCATTATCACAATTTCTAATGTTTCCCTTAACCCAAAGATCACCAAAAACCTCTAAATTAGAATTTGAAATAACTCCATCAATTGTTGTGTTCCCATAGATGGTTTTATTTGTATCATGAATGTCCTGTGATATAAAGGTAGATTTCACACATATTTTATTCTCATAATCGAAATATGGATATCCTGCTTCTGATGATAATATCTGATTTGTTTCTGTAGAATAGTAAACATTTTTGCCTAAAATATCATCCACATTTACTTGAGATTCTGGCTCTGAAGAGACCTCATTGCCAAAAACATCAATTCCGCTCTCTTGCGCACCACTAATAGAAATATCAGCCAATGGTTGATCTTTTTCAACTTTTTCAAATTCAGATAAAGCATCCATTTCATAATGTTCATCAATATTAATGCAAGACTCAGAAGCAAATTTATGCATTATCCCAGCTTTAGCTTTCCTAGAGGAAGCTAAAGCAATGAGGAATGGATTGCCTATTTCTTTTAATATCCCATGTTTGATATTATATTCTAATGCTTCTTCCAATCCATTCTTAATTCCCACAGAAGAGATAAGGGAAGATATTTCTTTCTCATCGATCATATTACCGTTATCTTCTATTGTGAGATAGGCAGAAAGATTATCTTTTGAAATCGTTAAATAAAGTGTTTTATCTGAATTTGTATAAACTTTTCCATCAGTGTTATCATTCATTTTAAATACTCTCTCTTATAAAATCTATTATATTCATTCCTGTATTCCGCAATGCTCTTGCAATATATTTTACACCTGTTGTGTTCGTCTAACCCGGGTTTTGCAATCATTACCCTGATCTTCTTTTATGCATCCATTAAGCCCTCATATACAAAAAACATTAATAAGCACTCGTATTTGGCGTCAACTTTTTTCTTGCGTAATTCATTGGTTGACACATAATTCAAGTAATATTTTCGTGTTTAATATTTCAACTAAAGGAGAGTGTGAAAAATGTATTCTACTGCTGTTTTAGGCTGTGCGTGGGGTGATGAAGCAAAAGCAAAGATCGTCGATGTTCTGGCAAAGGATGCAGACTATGTCGTTCGTTTTCAAGGTGGAAATAATGCCGGTCATACAATTAAATTGAAAGATAAAAAATATGTATTTCATCTCGTTCCTTCCGGAATTCTATATCCGGAAAAAAAATGTCTAATTGGAAGCGGTGTTGTCATTGATCCATTTCAACTATTAGCTGAGATGGACAAACTTAAAGCACAGGGGATCTTGTTTGAGGATAGATTTTTTATCGATCCGAGAGCTCAGATAGTACTCCCGCTACATCAGGAACTAGACGGAAAAGCGGAAGATGACAGTAAGCAAACAAACATAGGGACAACAAAACGCGGAATCGGACCATGCTATTCTGATGCGGTTGCACGCTATGGAATCCGTTTCGGAGATCTATTCGATAAGGAGTATTTACGAGAACGTCTTGAAAATGCTTTCAGATTTCACAATTATTCAATTTCAAAAGCAGATGAAGTTATCAATGAACTAGCTGAAATCACCGGGCAGCTGAAACCATTTTTGAAACAGATACCATATTTATTAAATGAAGTTACAAATAAAAACATACTTTTTGAAGGAGCTCAGGGCGCATTGCTTGATGTAACATTTGGTACATATCCTTTTGTCACCTCATCTCACACTATTTCCGGCGGAATTGCTATTGGAGCTGGATTTGGCAAAAAAGTTGATCGTGTTGTTGGGGTTTTCAAAAGTTATTATACCCGTGTTGGTAAGGGACCATTCCCTACAGAGCTGCATGATGAGACAGGTAACAGAATAAGAATCCAGGGAAATGAATTTGGTGCTACAACTGGGCGACCACGCCGTTGTGGTTGGTTTGATGCTGTTGCAGCCAAATATACAGCTATGCTGAACGGCATTGATGAAATTGCATTTACTCTTCTTGATGTTCTATCCGGTTTTGATACTTTGAAGATTTGTACGGGATACAAGATCGGAGATACCATAACCAATGAATTCCCACATTCTGCTAAAGCTTTAGAACAAGCAATACCTCAGTACATTGAACTTCCGGGTTGGAATGATGATGTCACTAGAATCACAGAGTATGATCGGCTACCAGAAAACGCACAGAAATACCTTGCGAAGGTAGAGGAGCTTATCGGTAAGAATGTAACAATCGTTTCTGTGGGACCTGAAAGAGGACAAACAATCTTCAGATAATTGCTAAATTGCTGTAAACAAATAAATCTTGACAGTAAAACTTCCTATTTCAGTTTGTTCCAGCCTTTATAAAAAGGTATAAAATAAAGAGTTATCTGATATATAGATTGGAAATATTTTATAAGGAGAATTAACATGAAAAGGACTTATCAACCTCATAATAGAAAGAGGAAAAATAAGCACGGC
>JAUVKM010000263.1 GCA_030596265.1 Candidatus Cloacimonadota bacterium | reverse complement strand
ACCAGGCTGTAACGATCTGGGAACAATTAACAGAAAGAATGGGAGAAGCTCAAGTTCCAATCCCGGAAGATAGACCTTACGGTTTAACGATCAATATGGGTGGCGATGATAAAACTCTAGTTTCTATAGTTTACAAAAGAGGATAAACCAGGTTGTATGTTTGGATATGAATATCATAAAAGCGGTGCGAAAAGTACCGCTTTTGTTTAATCCTCATCCTGCTGTCATTCTCCTAATTCGCTACGCAGGAGAAGGAACATAAGAAAAACAAGTAGGATTTGGAGATTAATCAAAGTCTTAAAAGCAATTACTCCCTCTCCTTGATAGGAGCGGGCTGGGGTGAGGTAGAACTAATGAACAACAAAATCACGAAATTATTTAATATAAAATACCCGATAATCCAGGGTGGAATGATCTGGTGCAGTGGTGCAAAACTTGCAGCCGCGGTAAGTAATGCCGGTGGACTCGGCCTGATCGGAGCAGGTTCGATGTATTCGGAAGTTTTGCAAGCACACATTAGAAAATGTAAAACTCTCACAGACAAACCATTCGGAGTGAATCTACCGCTATTGATGGGTGATGCGGAAGAGAAGATCAATATCATTTTATCTGAAGGTGTGAAGATCATTTTTACTTCAGCCGGAAATCCCAAAACGTGGACTTCATATCTGAAAGAAAAAGGCATGATCGTGGTTCATATAGTTCCCGGAACAAAATATGGGATCAAATGTGAAGTTGCCGGTGTGGATGCGATCGTTGCAGAGGGGTTCGAAGCAGGCGGACATAACGGCAGGGAAGAAACAACTACCATGTGTTTGATCCCGAAAATTACGGAAGAAGTAAGTATCCCCGTAATTGCTGCAGGTGGAATAGGCAGCGGAAAAGCAATGGCTGCAGCTTTTGCTCTGGGAGCAGATGCTGTCCAGATAGGCTCTCTTTTTGCAGCCTGCCAGGAATCATCTGCTCACGACAATTTCAAACAAAAGATATTCGAAGCCAAAGAAGGTGAAACGCTTTTGATGCTGAAAAAACTGGCTCCGGTTCGACTTCTAAGTAACGAATTTGCTTTTGAAGTTTATAAGCAAGAGTCCACAGGTGCTTCCAAAGATGCACTCAACGAACTTCTGGGAGAAGCCAGAGCCAAGAAAGGAATGTTCGAAGGTGATCTGCATGAAGGTGAACTGGAAATCGGGCAGGTTTCATCAATGATAACTGAGCTAGAATCAGCTGGAGAAATTGTTGAAAAGGTATGGAGTGAGTATCTGGAAGTATTGAAGAAGATTGTACTGGAGAGCAAAACCGAGTTATAGAGAAGATGAAAGAACAGAGATTGTTTTACTGATTTTCGGGTTGATGATAAATGAAATTAGGATTGCAGTTATTACAACTGATAAAAAAATATGATAGAAATATAAGAATTAAAGTTGAGTTTCTCATTTTGCTATTCCCTTCAATCATACTTCTCGAAAATACTTTTTACTTTTTTGATCAAGAACATAAATTCTCTATACTACAAACAGGCATAATGGCGGCGTGCGCGGCGGAATCAAAATGATCACGCCAGGAAACGAACCAACCAAAGTTTGAATAGGAACGATTCAACGCAAGCTAAACAATGAACCAGTATGGGGATAGCTGTGTTAGGTGGCATCGTTATAGATAATCAATTACAATTACAACGTCAAACTATTTTCTAATTCTCGGATTTTTTGTAAATCACGATAGTAATCTTTGATTGTCATGTCCATGCAAGCTTTTCGATTACTTTTCGATCTTTCAAAAGTATATTTTTCATTGTAAAATAAAGTAAGATTATGTATTGTTGCAAATAGTAATTGGCATTCCTGATTAAAATCACTAATTTCCTTTGTAGGTAATTCTATATCCCCACTTTTTGAGTAATATTCATCAATAACTGGAATAACAGATTCTAGTTGATGATATAAATCAACTTCTGTAATAACATCATTTAAATATTCATTGTAGATTTTAATAATTTCTTCAGCAGATGAAACCATTCTTGTAAGAATTAACTTATTTTGCTTAATAACCGATTTTATTGATCCAGAATTTTCAGAATTCATCCTCTTCAATGTATCATAAAAAGAGTGAATGTCGAAGTGAATATCATTTAGTAAGAATCGAGTTGTGCCATTTTCCTTATACCACTGATTCTTGTCTTGGATGTTATCAACCCAAGTTGTATGACACAAAAAATTGCTATTTGTTATATCATTTTCATCATTAGCAAAATAGCACCATATTATGTTAGCAGGTTTTCCATTGAAATATTGTTCAGCTTTTTTATTTTGGTGGATTTCAGCATTCTTCACTCTTTCAATTATTGATTTGGAAATATTGCTAAGTTCCTCAAGTGTTACGGGTTCCTTTAATAATACTTCAACAGATAGCCTTTTAGCCAATGCGTGATGATATGGTTCAACATTATAGATAATGTAATTGTCATATTCTTCATAGATATTTTCAGGTTTGTAGGCAATATAATCATCAACTTTAAATTGCACTGTACCACCAATGTTACCTCGATAAATTGGACTTTGTTGCATTGTTGGATTATTTTTATTCCATAATTCTAGATATAATGAGACAAATCTAACAATATCATAAAGTGTAACGGTTCCTTTTCGTCTAAGAAGATTTGACTGCATAGCTGTACATAGAGAATTTGTAAAAACACTTATTGGTTTGTCTGGATGCCCATGAGATGTCTGGTTTGAATTACTGGATGTGAAAACAACTATGCCTTTGCTATTAAATTCTTCAATCGTATCATCTATGTTTAATTTACCATAACCAGGCAAAATAAAATGTCCTGAATAACAAGAATCTAAGAAGATGATTTTAGTTTTAGCCTTAATTTCTTGGATATAATCAATAATTAATTGAGTGCTTATTAGTTTATCACTAAAAGCGAGATAATGTTTTCCACCTAAAGAACCACCATGGCCTGAAAAATATAAAACAAATAAATCATTAGCCTCAATCTTACTAGATATTTCCTGTAAGCTTTTTACATAATCATCAGCATATACAATATCTTCTCGACCAAGAACTTGAATATTCTCTGGTGGGAATTTTAATCCATTTATTAATGAATCTTTCATAGCTAATACATCATTTCGGCAAAAAGGTAAATCATTAGAGCTTTTTGATATATAAGTACTTACACCTGAAATGATTGCAAATTTATTTGACATTATTTTCTCCTTTTAATGCCACATAATGGGGCGAGCGTGTGTTGCGTGTGAAGAAAGAAAGCTCGCTTTCGCTTAATGACGCAAACACGCATGATAGGCGAAGTTCGCTGAGGCTAACGTGCGGGTTACACGCTCGCCCCAATAGGCAAAAAAACGAAGCGTAT
>JAUVKM010000299.1 GCA_030596265.1 Candidatus Cloacimonadota bacterium | reverse complement strand
TGATTAACAAAATGGTTCAACAAAAAAAAATGCTATCTTTCTGAGGAAATCTTTGAAAAATTCTCTCACGAAGAATCTCAGAAAAAGCAAGATCCTTCCAAAGAGTAATTCGCAAGATTCGTCAGGATGACAAAAAACACTATCTTCTGTAGAACTTATTTTCATTAACAAGAAAAAATATGAATCGATTCTGTCCATAAAAAGAAGTATGCTATTATCTCTAAATCGGTAAGTTCCCACATAGTTCTTGACATCATGTACATAAACTAAAGATTTTAAATAAAATTTATCGGGAGGATACAATGAAAAAGAAGATCATTTTTTTAGTATCATTTATAATTATCAGTTTAGCAGGATTATATGCTATCGATTCAGTTGCATATCCACTTAAAGTAAAAGGAAATGTTAACCTTACCAGAAACTTGGAGAGTTCCGCCTTGAAACTTGGAGATGAGCTTTTCAACAGGGATGAAATTGAAACAAAAGCAGAATCTTATGCAGCAATTCAATTTGAAGATGAAAGTTCTATTATTAAGCTTTTCCCTAATACAATTCTTAATATCTACACAGAAAAGCAAGATGAAAAGTATAATAAAAAAAGCCTGCTTAAAATGGGAGAACTTTGGGCAAAAGTAGAAAAAGGTACAGGAAAATTTGAAATTGAAACTCCCACTACTGTTGCTTCGGTAAAGGGAACTAATTTCATGTTGAATGTTGCGGAAGACGGCACTACGGAACTTTTTACATTTGAAGGTGAAGTTCTTTTCCAAAATAAAATAACAGGGCAAACTGAAGCAATATTAGCCGGACAAAGAGGTACAACCGCCGGTGATCAGCCAATTATTGTTGCACCATTCGATCCCGGGGAAATTGATGAATCTCGAAGTGAATTTATTAATGAAGAGCTGGAACCAATCGAAGTTGAAGTACCGAAAGAACCACAAGAACCTGAAGATAGCGGAACTATTCCTCCTCATGAAACTTCTCCTCAAATCGAAGAACCCGAAGCAGATACAGGTGCTGCAGGACCATTTAATATGGGTGGTGGGGTTGGTTCTGTAATGCTGGGCGAAGAGACTTATACGCAGATAAGATTAATGCCCGAACTCACTTTTGGTAAATTTGGACTGGGACTGGATATAGATCTGATGATCGACAGCAACGGTAATGTGCGAACAGAAGATTGGGACAGTTTTGAAGATTATGTGAACAAAATTTACTATCTTCGTTACGGTCAACGTGGAGATTCCTTTTATGGAAGACTCGGCGGTTTTAAATCTTATACTTTAGGACACGGTCTGGTTATGAAAGATTATTCCAATATGCTGCGCTATCCTGAATATAAACAGATCGGTATTCAACTTGGAGGCAAACTTCCTGTAGCTGGAATGACAGCAGAAATGTTTACTTCAAATGCTGTAAAAAATGAAATTCTGGGTGGAAGGTTAACGATCCAACCTTTGAGCAATACGAGTATTCCACTTTTTAATAACCTTGTTTTTGGCGGAACTGTAGCGCATGATCGTAACCAGATAAATGGTCTGCTTGATTCTGATGATGATAATTATCCAGACTATTTTGATGATTTCCCTTATGATGATAGCTGGCATAATTTAATTGATACAGAAATAAATGATTATTATGATCTATACTTCTCAACAGTCGAAAATCCAACTGAAGAAGGCTTTGAAACATGGTTTGCTGAAAATGAATATTTTGTTAATAGACGTAATCCATCGTTCGATGAATTTGGTGAAGATGATATAACCGTGTTTGGTGTTGATTATGAACTTCCATTTGTACAAAATCCGCTATTTACTTTAAGTCATTATGCCGAAGCTGCACAGATTGACGGACATGGTATGGGTTTTATTTTTCCGGGCTTTTACTCAAAATTCCTTATCTTCCACATGAATCTGGAATATCGCATTTATCAGGAACATTTCATGCCTGCCTTCTTTGACCAACTCTACGATGAACAAAGAGCAGTAGTTTACACAGAAAGTGATACTGTTCTAACTAAAGAAAGTCTTTTGGAAGATATGACCAAATCTCATGGTTGGTATGGAAGTTTGACGACTAATATTCTTAACTTTATTTTTATTACTGTAGCGTATGAAGATATGTACAATGAGAATGAAGATAACTCACGTTCTTTATGGGGAAAGGCAAACTTTGATACAAAGATCATTCCTAAACTCACTAAAGCTGAAATTGGATACACTCAAACCGGATTTGATAAATTAACTGAATTTAAAACAGCAAATGCTATTATCAATGGTTCACTTGGTTATTCATTAGGTGGGAACACCCAACTTGTTGGAAGTTATCAAGAACGTTATATCGATCTTAATGATGATGGAAAGATCAAAGGTACGGACGAGACTATCACTTCAATGAGCATGGGTGTAGAGTTTAGTTTTTAGTTTAATTTAACCTTGCGCAGGTTTCAAACCTCCGCAAGGTTAAGATGAAGGACAAATTGTATTTACAAGGAAGATATTATCATGTTTATAATCGGGGATGTAACAGATTACCGATTTTCTTCAA
>JAUVKM010000089.1 GCA_030596265.1 Candidatus Cloacimonadota bacterium | reverse complement strand
AATGCTGCCGTCTTTATGTATATATCTCTTTTCAAGATCGAAATGAGGTATTTTATTCTCCAATAATTTCTTATATAATTTTTCATTAATCTCTTTATCTTCAGGATGAGAAAACTCTTCAAAGTGTCTGTGTATCAATTCTTCTCTAGCGTAACCAGTCATTTTACATACAGCAGGATTCACTTCAATGAAGTTACCGTTCAGATCAGTTGCAGAAAACCCAATAGGAGAGTTATCAATCATCATTCGCAGTTTTTCTTCACTTGCTTTTAATGCTTCTTCCACCTTCTTTTGTTCTGTGATATCTTCGGCGACTTTAACAAAATTGATGATCTCACCTTTATCATCAAAAATTGGAGAAATGGAAGCAGATTCCCAGAATAACTCACCGTTTTTCTTTTTGTTGTGAAACTCTCCACGCCACTTTTTACCGAATGAAATTGTTTTCCATAATTCTTTATACATCTCATCCGGCTGCTCACCAGATTTTAGAATTCTGGGATTTATACCTTTAGCTTCTTCAATAGTATATCCCGTAAGTTCCGTAAATTTTGGATTTACATATTCCAGGTTTCCTTTCATATCTGTAATAGCAATAACAGATGGACTTTGAGTTACAGCAGTGGAAAGTTTTGTAATCTCTTTTTCTGCCAGTTTACGGTTAGTGATATCGTGGAATAATTCTAGTTTATAAATACTGCCATCAGGATTCTTAAGCGGAGTATCAGTCAGGGAATATGTTTTTCCATTCTTAGGAGAAATCCACTCCCAGTGTACAGTTTTTCCTGCAAAAACTTCCTGGTTTTTGCACCATAAACAAGGTTCAGTTAGATCATGAAAATATTTATAACACTTCTTATCTTTGTAGCTCCCAAAATCTTGCTCTAGCACTGGATTCACATAAATGATATCATATTGATCGTTAACTAAATATACGCCATCATCCATAGATTCAAAAATTCTGGTTAGGTTGTCTCTTTCATAACGAAGAGATTCTTCCGCCTGCTTGCGTTCATCAATTTCCAATTTTAAATCAGTATTTGCTTGATCCAGGTCTTTTAATACATTTAAAGTTGCTATTCTTTGATGCTTGCTTTGTGCAATTTTATTTTCCAGCTCTTTAGTTCTATCTAATACCCGTTTTTCAAGTATCCTGGCATTATCTTCCAACTCTTTCTGCGATTTTAATAATTTGACGGTTAGATCATCAAATATACGTGATAACTGACCGATCTCATCTTTGCTATTTGTTGCAATCTTATAATCTATGTTTCCATTAATTATCTCTTGAACTCCCATTTCCAGTTGTTTTATTGGCTTAGTAAGAAATCTAAAAATAATATACGAAACACCAAGAGAAATGATAAGGAGAATTGAAAATAAAATAGTAAAAATATTACGATACTTCAATATCGGAATCATGATTTCTGATTCATCTACTTCCACAATAAGGAACCATTGCATTCTGGGAATAAATATGTGGGTTCCCATAACTTTGTTTCCTCGATAATTTGTATATATATTACGTGCTACTAAATCCATTTCAGGAATTTCATTTATCAAATGATCTTCATGACAAAGTTTTATCTGTTCTGGATAGATCTTTGTCTCTAATATTTTATCATCATTATACTTGGTTGGAGTTAACAGGAAAAAATCTTTGTTCAGAAGATAAAATTCGGTAGAATGTATCATACCTGTTTTATCTGTCATTATAGGAAATAATTGCTCCTCTACAACATAATTAACAATAAGCACACCGGATACTTGCCCATTTGCATAGATTGGAGTAGCAATACTGAATACATACTCATCTGTAAATTCTGAGTAATGAAGATAATTTACATAAGTTTCCTCTCTTCCCTTTATGAATAGATTTTCATCAGACAAGTCTACACCAATATCATCATGGCTGGAAATTACCACAATTCCATCAATATCCAATAACCTAATTCTGGAAATAGAACTACGTTTATTAATAATGCTGTTTATTCTTGTTTTTATACTGCCTTCATTGATCTTTTGATCAAAGCTGGTAGTAAAATATTGTACAAAAGGAAAACCGGTAGATACTAATTCAGTAAATTCTATATATGTTTTTAGTAATTCATCTATTGTGTGTGCTTTAAATTTTACTGCTGTAGTAATGTGATTACCAATATCTTCCATAATCCTGTTCCTGGAAATTTGAACTGATGCAAAATACATAATTGCAAAAACAATGATCACAAATATCAATATAAATAAATTTAAACGGGATCTAATTTTCATATTTTTCCCCTTTTCAACAGACTTGACTTAATAACTCAGCTTGCTGAGGAATTGAGTTAAGAATGATAGTCCTTCTTCAATTCTTAAGCCTGCACTGAGTAAAGCCGAAGTGTCAGATCTCCGGCAGTTGCCGGATTGCTAACTCAAGTCTTGTTGTCACTCAACAATATCATATGCTGGCTCTTTACCGGTTTTTTCTAATAAACTATTAATTTCTTTTTTTAAATCGATCATTTTTATCTCTCTACCCACAGCCATTTTGTTGAATAATTCTAATTCTTCGTTTCTCTTAATTAAATCTTCTTCTGCTTCTTTACGATCTGTTATATCAAAAAGAGCGAGTAACCCATGAGTGTAGTCTATGTTATTACCTTCTATTTTTACTTTTAAATAGATTTTTTTTACTTCATTTGTTAGAGTTTTAATCTCAGATTCAGATTCAAACTCAATTTTACCGGTAGCAATTGCAATTATTGTTTCCTTAAAGACATTTTGAGAAATATCTGTAAAAGTATTAAAAATGTTGCTCATTAATTCCTTTTTGTTCTTTGCTTTATGTAATTTTAGATACTGTTTATTTATATTTAGTATTTTAATTTTTGTTGTGCAAACCTGTAATTCGGTAGGGTGTTCAGCAAAATACTTTCTAAAATCCTCAACATCTTTCTCTTTTAATTCTGCAAAATATGAGAATAACTCGCTCATATCATCCTTTAACAAAGCAACAGGTGAATCATCGAATAATTTGTGGTAATCGCTTTCACTTTCTTTTAGGGCAACTTCCGCTGCTTTGCGCTCCGTGATGTCCATACCAGAACTAAGCAAATTTGTGACCTTTCCTGCATCATCTTTGATGAGAGAATTATACCAGGAAATAGTTTTTAACCTACCTGATTTCGTTATTATATCATTTTCGTAGTGCTCAACTTTTTCCAGATCGCCACTAAAAATTTTCTTGAAAACCTTTTTCATTTCTTCCTGAGAATCCGATTGGATACAAGTATCAAACCAGTTCTTACCAATTAATTCTTCTAAGCTATATTCTAAAACTTCCAATCCTTTCTGGTTGATAAGAAGAATATTGCCTTCCCGATTTATTGAAACAAACATATTGCCAGCCATATCCAGATAGCGTTCGGTAATCTCTTTAGCTTTGATAATTTCTTTTTCAGCCTGCTTACGTTCGGTGATTACTTCGGTATAAACAATAATACCTCCGACTGAACCATCACTCTCATACCACGGTCGGCATTCCCAACGGGTCCAATCCACTGAGCCATCTTCTCTTTCATATGGATCATCATCAGCATTCAATATTTCACCGGCTAATGCTCTTTGATGAACGTCTCTCCATTTTTGCGGCAGATCAGGAAATAAATCATAGTGATGTTTTCCTATTATATTTTTTTCTTTAATTTTGTATTGGTCAAGATAGTTCTGACTAACATAAAGATAGTTCAAGTTTTTATCGTGAATTGCAACTGCACTATTGGTATGTTCAATAACATGCTGCATCAAGTTCATTGCTTGATCCATCTCAATTCTTGCCTTCTGCTGATCACTTACATCAATCACAGCAGAGTAATAACCGATATTATTCCCTTTATCATCTTGAACAACAGTAGCCAAACCATAAGCAATAAATGTAGAACTATCTTTTTTTAAACCTGTATATTCACCTTCCCATTCACCGGTCTCATCAAGTGCTGTTACAATTCCCAAAGCTTCTTTCTCGCTTTTGATAAAATAGGAGATAGGTTTTCCTATCACTTCTTCCATTGAGTCATAATCCCAGATTTTAAGAAAGGCAGGATTTGCGTTGATGATGATACCATTGCTGTCTGAGATACTGTTTGCAGCAATTGAAGATTCAAAGGCTGTGCTTTTTAGTATGAGCTCTTTTTTAATTTCTTTCTGATCAATTTTTGTTTTTTCTAGTTCTTTAATTTTGGTCTGTAATTCGTTTATCTTATTCAGTAGTTGTTCTTTGGTTTTATCGCTGTTTTTCATATTAATACCTCTTCGTAAGATCCTTTGAAACAAAATATTTTAGTTGTTGAATTGATTATTAAATCTCTTAGAGCATAATACAAATCATATTTCAACATACACATTTTATTTCATTTACAATTAAGAAATCAGTTAAAATATTAATATGAAAAAAATAATAACCTTTCGAAATTAGCTTTTAAAACATTTTTCGTTAATTATTTATGTAATTTATTTATTATTTATTTTAAGTCAACTATAATCTTAACTCGACTCGAGTAGGAACAACCCGAGTCGGGTTAGAATAAAAAAAAGCGTCCGAATTTCTCGGACGCTTTTATAAATTTCAACTAGTACTATTCGTCGTAGGTTTCCATCTCATTTTCCAGTTCTCCAAATGCTTGTGAAGCTTTGAATTGATTATACAGAGCTTCTTCATTTTTGATCTGGTTCATAAGGTTTTTATTAACTGCTTCTTTAGGAACACTTACACGAACAAATGTTTGGAAACGATTATCATCAGATACAATTGTTTCCTGTTTTGTTACCATCACATTTGCAAATTTCGCTTTAGCAACGGCTTTTACAACTTTACTGGTAAGAGCAAGAACTTGCGGATTATTTACACCGGCTTCTTCTTCATAGTTCTTCACCATACCTTTTACATAAGTTTCAACATATTGTGCTGCCTGCAGCATTGCATTTGCATAAGCTGCGTCGTAAGATGAATTTTGTGAAACTTTAGTAGCCATTCCATAAGTTTGAACGTATTCGGCATTATCTTGATCTTGCCACCATTCAGGATAGTAAAGTTTTTTAACACCTTTACCTCCGCCTCTTCCACAAGCAGTTACAAGTAGCATCACGACAACTAATACTGCTATGATCTTCAATAATTTCATATTCCCTCCTCCATTTTTATTTATTAATGGATGCTTACGGCATCCTTCACATATTTAATTTTATTTATAGGAATGATCGCATGTTTCTCATTAATTTCGAATACATGCCAACAATTGCCCCTAAAATTATGAGGAACTTCAAAACTGGCAAGTAATTTATTTTGACCGTACACAAAAACCTGTGCATTACTTCTTGAAAGGTTTTTGCTTCGCTTACTTTTTTTATTTGAATAATCGTGTACAGAATATCTATAATTACCAACAGCTGGTTTATAAATGGTTACTGTTTCCGGTCCGTATTTATCCATATCGTCTCTATCTAAAAAATCTTTCCCGCCAATTGGATATCTGTTCCTATACCAGATATGGAAGTCACCGCCATCCGGATTGGGTCCGGAAAGATGAGCATCCAGATCTCTGGGTCTACTTCCCCAGGTAAGAACAATGCGGAACTCTTTGATCTCCGGTGAAAGAGCACATACTATTTCTCTTGGAGTTTCATCTGCTCCCATACGTATATTAGCAAACGTACCGATATATTCTTCTTTGGAAATATCAAGTTTATATTGCCCTATCTCCACTTCAAATATGAATATTCCTGTTTCATCGGTTATGGTTTGCCGTGCTTGTTTCATATAATCTGTGATATTTACTTTTGCATCTTTAAGCGGATCACCGGTAACTGCATCTACGATACTTCCAACAATTATTCTTGATTTTGGATAGTATTTGATCTCACGATCAACTTCTCCGGTCGAAGCATCAAGTGTAAATACTTTACAGGCCAATCCAGCTCCTTGCGGAACTTTAATAAGATCTATTAGCTCATCATCTTTAAAAACAGAGATCATTGGTTTACTCATGCTTATTAAGTTAGGATCACTATTCATGTCGTCATCGGCAAACTTGTCTTTTATCCAGAATGTAAAGAAACCGTCATTACTATTAATTTTAAAAACCTGTTGAGCATCTGTAGACATACCCTCACCAACGGATATCAATTTACCGTCCAAAGCTTCAACAGCACCACCTCCGCTTAAAAAAGCATGCTCTTCTCCAATCGAGCCGCTGATGAATCCATTACATTCACCTTCGAATTCATCCCAACTAAGATTTATCTGATATTCTGTAGCAAGTAAAAAGGAATTAATTAATATTAGAAATATTATAAATTTTAATTTCATTTATTCTCCTACACAGAAAATCAAAATTGGAAACAACAACGTCAAGAAAAAATGTTTTTTATAAATAAATATTACAATTCTATATCTTCTTCGTAACTGCCGATTATGCTCTCAACTCTGATTATTTGAATGAATCCGACACCCTTTTTATCCAGATCGATCCCATTTTCTTTAAGAAGTTCAGCAAGTTTGTTGGCAGTGTTTTTATTTTCTATATGAGCTAAAATCACATTTGATTCTTTGCTTTTTCCCTGAGCCATATAACTTAATCCGGCAAAAACCGGCATTTCATACGCCAATTTTCTTGCCATTGAAGTAGAATCTAATATGGATGCATTGGTAATTCCTACTTCTATCATAGAATTCATTACATCATCAGCTTTATCAATATTATTCAACGTCATAATTAACAGATATTTTTCTTTTTCATCCGAACTTACTATTTCATCATCATATTGGTTAAGAATTTTTATAACATCATCCGGCGTTTTACTATTTAGAAGAGCTTCCCTGAATTTCTTTTTCTTCAATAATCGGTTTGATTGCGCCAGAAGCTGTAGATATTCTTTATGCTGAGATTCTGTACATCCAAAGAAAAAGATTATCTTGGCTGGCCCCATTTTCTCATTTTCATAATCTATTCCATTTGCGAGAATTATTATGGACATAAATAATTTTTCCACAGAATCACTTCTGGCATGAGGTAGCGCAATTCCGGGGATCAACTCTGTATTAGCCATATCTTCTCTATCATTTAAAGCTTTGAGAAATTGTTTTTGATTTAAGATATAATCGTGATTGTAAACGTGATTTGCCATAGCTTCAAACAACTCTTTCTTGCTACTGATTTCCGGATTAATAATGATCAATTCCTTATCAATAATATTTTTCCACATATACCCACTCCTTACAAAGAATCATGAATAAACATTTCATTAAAAAGAACTTTTCTGTAATTTAGTAAAACCAAATTTCAATAATAACGGTGTAAACAATGCACTCACAATAACTAATAAAATTGTTGCAGAAAGTATATCGGTAGAGATCACACCCTTTACCAACGCCATATTAGCAACTATCAAAGCAACTTCTCCCCGAGGGATCATTCCTGCTCCAATTCTAAAAGAACGAACTGCATCAAATTTAGTGAATCTTGCTCCTAACCCACTTCCTATCATTTTTCCAAATATTGCAAATAAAATAAAAAGAATAAGGAATGTCGGTTCTGCCTCAATTTTAAAAAAATTAAACTGTAAACCAATACTAACAAAAAAGACATCTACAAAAAATGATTTTCCAATATTCGTTATCCCTGTGTGTACTGCATGTTTATGCTGTGTCTGCCCCAGAAAAAGCCCTGCAAAATATGCTCCTGTAATTGCAGCAAGTCCCGCCATCTCTGCTAACCATGAATAAAGTAATACAACAGCT
>JAUVKM010000062.1 GCA_030596265.1 Candidatus Cloacimonadota bacterium | reverse complement strand
TCAAAACCTGTTTCGATTAGATTCTTAGTGAAGAATGATTCAAGATCTTGCTGTGCAATTGTCCAACCTTCGTTATATTGGCTAAGATCGGGGTTTTGACTCTCATAGAATAGAAAGGTAAATTCATCATTTATCTTCCCTGCCGGGTCGATGCTAAGGTTTTTCCACCCGCTTCCATAATTCGGTATCGAAGTAGTAACTTCTCCTCCATGTGGAAAACTGATATTCACATCGAGATCCATCTGCTCATGGGGGTAAAGATAGATGTTTGGTTTTTCTGAATAACTTACACCTATTACAATATAATCATCATAAAAACTATCTATATTGAATTCCTCGAAATATTGCGGATCAAAAAAATCACCTACACATATTTGATAATTTCCAAAAGCAATATCAATATTAAAATAACCGTTTGAGGATGTTGTAATGCTATCCACAACCACACTATCCTGTAAAATATAGAATTCATAATTTGTAAAAGGAACATGTGATGTTGTATAAATTGTTCCGCAAACTTCACCTGAAATAACTGGAGTAAAACCTCCGCTGGCATTTATTTGTAAAGTGTCTAAATAACTTCCGCTTGTAAATTGCGTGAAATAATCGGCTTTCTTTGTCCAAACAATGTAACTGCGTGAAATTTCTTCTTCTCCTTGTTCGGGAATTACAGGATAAAAAATATTAACAAATTTATCCAGCGTTATTTGTGAATTGTCGGGTAGATCTAAAATATATGTTTGATTGTTATCAGTTTCATCCAGAACTTCTTCATAGATCAAGTTATCTGTGTAATACACATGCAACCAAGCATGTTTAGCATCTTCCGGATCTAAGGTTCTTCCATCACAACCAAAAAGTGAGAACAAAACTATGGTAATTAGAATACACTTCCACATATTAATTTCCTCCAAAATTTTGATTAATTTAAATACTTTCTGAATTTGTATTTAGAGTCATCATGAGTCAAGAAAAAATAAATTCTCAGTTATACAAAATTTTTCTTGTATAATAAACCTCCCTAAAATTTATGACTATAATAATAATTAATAAATTAAATTATTAATCTGTAAATATTTATTTTTCAATTTGTTAAACTACAAATGAATGATCGATATTAAGAATAAAAAGAGGTAAAAATGGATATTAAAAAATTTAGAAATATTGGTATCAGTGCTCATATTGATTCCGGTAAAACGACATTGGCAGAACGAATATTATATTATTGTAATAAAATATACAGAATTGGTGAAGTTAGAGGAAAAGACGGTGTGGGAGCAACTATGGATTCCATGGAGCTTGAAAAAGAACGTGGAATCACAATCGCTTCCGCTGCTACAAATGTAAGATGGAAAGGATATAATCTTAATGTTATCGATACACCGGGACATGTAGATTTCACGATCGAGGTTGAAAACGCACTTCGCGTATTGGATGGTGCGATACTTGTTCTCTGTGGTGTAAGTGGAGTACAATCTCAATCAATTACAGTAGACCGACAATTGAAAAGATATAAAGTTCCACACATTGCATTTATAAACAAATTAGATAGAGTCGGAGCTGATCCTGAAAAAGTGAAAGATCAACTTTGCGAAAAGCTTGATCATAATGCTGTTCTGATGCAAATTCCAATTGGACTGGAAGAAAAATTTGAAGGTATCATCGACCTGATTTCCCGAAAAGCAAGATATTTTGAAGGTCCTAAAGGAGAACAAGTAAAAGAAACTGAAATTCCTGCTGAATATGTAAAGAAAACCGAAGAAATGCGAGAAGAGATGATCGATGCTGTTTCGATGTTCAGTGATGAGCTGGCAGAAGCTTTTTTGGATGGAAATGAAACTGAAGAGATGATAATTGATGCTGTAAAAAAAGCTACTATTGCTATGGAAATGACACCGGTATTCATGGGTTCTGCATTTAAGAACAAAGGTGTTCAATTACTTCTGGATGCGGTTGTCCGTTATCTTCCCGACCCTACAACAGGTATAAATATTGCTCATGATAAAGATGATGATATGAAAGATATCAGACTTGTTTCTGATCATGAATTACCAACCGTTGCACTTGCATTCAAATTGGAGAATCAACAATATGGTCAGCTCACATACTTGCGGATTTACCAGGGAACGCTTTCAAGGGGATCTGACTTAAGAAATGCCAGAACAGGAAACAAAATTAAAGTGGGTCGCCTTGTTAAAATGCATGCAGACAATATGGAAGATATCACAAGTGCAAAAGCTGGTGACATAGTTGCTCTGTTTGGAGTTGATTGTGCTTTGGGAGACACTTTTAACGGTGGAAAAATAAATTATACAATGCGCGAATCGTATGTCCCAAAACCCATTATATCTCTAGCCTTAGGAATAAAAGATAGTGCTGATCAGGACAAACTTTCTAAAGCTTTATCTAGATTCACCAAAGAAGATCCTACCTTTAAAGCAAATGTTGATGAAGAGACTAATGAAACAATTATTCATGGAATGGGTGAACTGCATTTAAATGTTTATATCGAAAGAATGAGAAGAGAGTATGATGTTAATTTGGAAGTTCGTGCTCCTCAAGTTTCATATCGAGAAACCTTAACAAAAGCAGTTGAATTTGATTATATTCATAAGAAACAATCTGGAGGTCGCGGTCAATTTGCACGTATTAAGGGTGTTTTAACTCATTCTGGAAAAGATGATAATTGCTTTAAAGATAAAATTCGTGGTGGGAATATTCCCAGCCAATTTATTCCCGGTTGTGAAAAGGGATTTAATTCCGCATTGGTAAAAGGTGCTCTTGCCGGATTCCCGGTAGTTGGTGTAAAAATGACCTTAGATGATGGTGATTTTCATGCTGTAGATTCCTCACAACTTGCCTTTGAAATTGCAACCAGATCAGCATTCAGAGAGTATTATAAGAAAGCTAAACCAATTATTCTTGAACCAGTAATGAAGGTTTCTGTAGAAACTCCTTCAGAATTTCGCGGGAATATCATGGCAATAATCAACCAGCATAGAGGACTTGTTTCTGATACAGTTATAGATAATCATTTTACCAGAATTGATTCTGAAATGCCACTCTCAGAAACTTTTGGACTCGCAACACAATTCAGATCAGTAACCCAAGGTAAAGCAGATTTCACAATGGAGTTTAGTGAATATAAAGCGGTTCCAAAGAGTATTGAAGAAGAAGTTTTAAAAGCACGAGAAAAATAGGAAGAAACAATTTGAAATGGGGAATTTGAAATTCCTCATTCCTTATCCCTGATTCTTAATTATTTCACTCCCACTCGATTGTTCCCGGCGGTTTGGTAGTTACATCATAAAGCAGATTTCCTACACCATTAATCTGTTTGATTAAAGTTGAAAGTCTTTGAAATTCTACGAAATTCATTTCATACACGCTGGCTGTCATAGCATCGGTTGAGCAAACCGGACGCATCACAAATGCTTGCCCTGTATCATTAAATAACGGCAAACTTACAACCGGCATTTGCCAGATCTTTGTTATGTGGTCAGTTTCCTGTCGAAGAACAGCATCAACTTTTCTCAATTTATCAAGTACATCTTTTTGCATATACAATTTATCTAATTTAAATTCTACTGGTTGGCCACTGAAAACAATTCTATTAACAGATTTCAATTTATTTATCGCTTTGGAAGCTCCTGTTTTCAATATTTTCCAATCTGGGTTTTTCTGGTTTTTGAACCAAATCACAGCTGGATGATGGTAAGTTCGAAAATCTCCTTGCACTCCGACGCTTTTGATCGGCAGGATATTTCCAGATAGACCAAATTCAGATAGAATCTCATTCAATTTTGTATTATCATTTAAATAATCGTTGGAAGGTTTATCAGTATCCGAACAAATTACGCGAATTGCCAGACCCGGACCGGGGAAGGGATGACGGTAAACTAGTTTCTGTGGTAATCCCAATTCATCTCCCAGTTTACGAACTTCATCTTTATACAATTCTTTTATCGGTTCGATAATTTTGCCTTCTTCAATCAACTTTTCAATTTCACTCACACGGTTATGGTGAGTTTTAATTTTGGCAGCTTTGTCAGTGGAACCACTTTCGATAGTGTCTGGATAGATCGTGCCTTGAACCAGCATCAATTCTTCCTGTTCTTCCAATTCAGCAAGTTCCTTATTAGCAATATCCACAAATAATTTACCAATGATCAGTCGTTTGGCTTCCGGATCTACCACACCATCTAATTCCTGCAAATATTGAGACTCAGCATTAATGATCTTAATGTTCTTAAAACCAAATTTATCGAAATGTTCCATGATCTCTGACGATTCATTATGCCGCATAAATCCAGTATCAACATGAATGGAATAAACATTTTCATTTCCCAGTGCCTGAATACATAATTCTAGAGCAACCAGTGAATCTACTCCTCCAGAAAGAAGCAGAACTAACTTTCTACCCTTGGCTTCATTCTTTATCTGCTGAATGAGTGATTCTTTAAAATCATGCGGATTCCAAGTACGATGTTTTGTACAAACTGAAATAAATCTATCCAGCATCTTCAAACCATTTTTAGTATGTGTAACTTCAGGATGGAATTGCACTCCAAAAAACTTTTGATCAAGAGATTCGAAGGAAGCAATTCGAATTGAATCTGAAGAAGCTGTAATTCGGCAGGAATCAGGCAAAACTGAGACATGATCACCATGACTCATCCAGACTGATTGATTGGAATCTAATCCAGCAAAAAGCAATGAATCCTTTTCACAGGAAATATTGGTAAACCCATATTCCTTGTTTTCTCCGCCTTCAATTGTTCCACCCAGCATTGAAGCCAGTATCTGATGTCCGTAACAAATTCCCAAGATTGGAATCTTAATATTTTCAATACTAATATTGATGCGATAAGCATCTTCGGCATTTACAGATTGCGGTCCACCGGAAAAGATCATCCCGATAATGTCCTCATTAACAGTAAATTCTTCAGGGTGGTATATTTCGCTGTAAACTCCCAAGTTACGGATGCGACGGGCAATTAAATGTGTGTATTGCCCACCAAAATCAATAATTGCAATTTTCTTCATATGTCCTCTTTCTATTCACCGCTAAGTACGCTAAGGCGCTAAGTTAATTTAATAAAACATAATCACTTGTCACACTGAGTAGGAACTCTTCGTCAAGCTCAGAACAGGCTTCGTGACGTATCGAAGTGTCTAAAAATTCATTTCTATTCACTATCCTTCGATACTTGGCTAAAGCCAAACTCAGGATGACAGTTTCTGTTCCCTTCATCCTTGGATATTCCTTGTTCGATATTGGATATTCAGTTTTTTCCCCTACTTTGCGTCTTTCCGCTCTTTCCGGTTAGAATTCTTCTTAAACACTCACTATAAAACTGATACTCAACTTTCAAACCCTTTTGCTCAACTTCTTCTATAGTTTTGCAATCAGAAATATTTACAACTTTCTTACCAATAACTTCACCTGTATCAAGTCCTTCATCCACATAATGAACTGTAACTTTTGTAGTTTTCAGTTTATTCTCAAATGCCCAATCGTAACCATGTAATCCTTGATGTTGTGATGTGTCAGCAGGATGAATATTGATGATTTTTTTTGGAAACTGCTTAATGATCTCTGGTGAAAGAATCTTCATATAACCTGCCAGAACGATGAAATCTGGATTTTCTTTTCTCAACCAATCCAATAGCATTGTATTGTAGGTTTTTCTTTTCTTTCCTTTGGAAACTATCACGTGAGTTGGAATGTCAAATCCTGATGCTTTTTGCAATCCAGCTACATCCTCAATATTAGAAAACACAGATTGAATTGTGCAAATATCCTTCAAAATACCAGATTGAGTATTCCTGATAATTGCCTGCATATTACTCCCGCGTCCAGAAATGAGTATTACTATTTTTCTCATATTATGTTAGTTCATCTAGCCAGCCGGCTGTTTTAATTAATTTTCTTTTGAAAAATTTACCATAATTTTTGGGATCTTTTGCCTGATGATATTTGAAATATATTTCATCATCCATAATTCCAATAATTTCAATTTTTCCGGTTTTATGCGACATTATATATTTAAATCTTTTTCCGTGACCACTCATCATTGTCTTGGCTTCTTCAACAATCTTCAAGCCTTTGAAAAGTGATAACTGGAAGTTGCGCTTTACCCTTTTTACAGGTCGGCATTGGAAAACATAATAAGGATTTATCCCAATAGAAACCAATTTCTTCTGTAGATTTGAGAGAACTTTCGGATCATCATTTACACCTTTCAATAAAACGGTCTGGTTATTTATAATCACACCTGACCTAAGTAATTTTTTCACTGCTCTTTTTAGTTCAGTCGTGATCTCCCTCGGATGATCAATCTGTATAACCAAGTATATCTGCTTTTTATACTTTGTATATTTTTGAAATAATTTTAATAATTCCTCATCTTTTAGAATTCTATTCGGTAGAAACACTGGAACTTTTGTTCCGAACCTGATAAAATCAATATGTTGGATGTTTTCCAGTTCTTCCAGAAATTCACGGATCACTTTTGTATCCAACATAAGAGGGTCTCCCCCAGTGATAAGAACATTATTAATCTCTTCATGCTGCTGAATATAATCTGTTGCATGTTTAAAATTCTCAATAACTTCTCGAGAAGATATTCCAACTAATCTTTTACGAAAACAAAAGCGACAGTAACTTGCACATTTATTCGTTGAAAGAACTAAAGCAGTTTGAGGATATTTATGTTGTAATCCTAAAAATTTTGTACTCGATTTTTCATCGCTTGTATCGTAAGAACCGGATAGATTCATCTCTTCCAAAGAAGGAACCACCATTTTTTTTATTGGGTCATCAGGATCGTCAAAATCAATCAAGGAGAGATAATGTTTTGTTATATTCATCGGATGATACTTAACGATTTTCTTAAATTGATTCTCTTCAACTTTAGTCAAACGAACATACTTCTTTAACTCATCTACAGTTGTTATATTCGTTTTAAGTTCATTTCTCCACATAAAGTTTTTCCTCCAATAAGATTCAGGACTTCCTTCTACCAATATCTTTTCGGAAGTATATATCTTCAAAATAAAAATCATTCACACGTTCATATGCTTTATTGATTGCTTCATCAAGCGTATTTCCATGGGCAACAACATTCAATACACGTCCGCCGGATGTTACAATTTTTCCATCTTCTTTTTTGGTACCGGCATGAAAGATCAATTCCTGTTTTTTTTCAATTCCACAAATTGGAATTTCTTTCTTATAAGCTGCTGGATATCCACCGGATGTAAGAACCACATCAACAAAAAATCCTTTATTGAATTCCATCTTATAATCTTTTAGAGTTCCATTGAAACATGAAAGTAAAAGTTCAAGCAGATCACTTTTCATAGCAGGAAGAACAACCTCAGTTTCCGGATCTCCTAGCCGCACATTGTATTCCAATAATTTGGGTCCTTTTTTTGTGATCATCAAACCAAAATATACTACACCTTTGTAGTTAAAACCTTCGGCTTTTATACCTTTCATCGTTGGTTTAATTATATCATTTTCAATTTGTACTTTTAGCTCTTCATTATAGAATGGGACAGGGCAAAAAGCACCCATTCCACCTGTGTTAGGTCCTTTGTCACCTTCCAGCAATTGTTTATGATCTTGTGATGGAAGTAATAATTGATACTCTTCCCCATCTGTGAAAGCAAGAATTGAGAGTTCATCTCCTTCTAATCTCTCTTCGATCAAATAGGATGCATCTTCCCCATATTTCTGATGGATATCGTCTATTGCTGCAAGAGCTTCTTCTTGGGTTGAACAGACGAATACACCTTTTCCTGCGGCTAATCCGTCATACTTGATAACACAGTTACCATTCATTTTTTTAATTGTATCTTTTGGGAAAATCATTAACTGCTGACAACAATCATTTTTAACTCCACCAAAATCTTGATATGCTCCGGTAGCCACTCCATATTTTTTCATGAACTGTTTTGCAAAGATCTTTGAGCCTTCTAGTTGTGCACCAGCTTTATCCGGTCCAAAAACTTTTACAGGAGTATTAGCAAAATAATCTACAATACCTGCTGCAAGTGGATCTTCCGGACCTACAAAAATAAGTTCACCCGTATTGTGTCTGCAAAAATTCAGTATCATTTCAAAATCATTTATATCAACATCTACATTATTTTCCGTCCCACCGTTTCCTGGCAGAACAAAAACTTCATCAGCTAATTTACTTTGTGATAATTTCCAGACAATAGCATGTTCCCTGCCACCTGAACCAATTACAGCAATATTCATTTCAAACCTCTTTTTCTCACCGCTAAGTACGCTAAGACGCCAAGTTAAAGTTTATTCACTTTTCTGTTTAAGCCATTTTTAATTAAATCAACCTTGAAATTGATTAGATATCCAAGCCTTTTGCCTGAAAGCTTCAAATATGATATCAATTGAGCTTCATGAACAGGAAGAATGTGATCAACAGTTTTAAGTTCAATTATGATTTCATTTTCGACAACTAAATCAAGTCGATAACCACCATCAATAATTTTTCCTTTATAAATGATCGGAAGTTTAACTTGCCTCTCTACATTCAATCCTCTTTCAATAATCTCAACTACCATACATCTTTCATAAGCTGATTCTAGTAATCCAGGTCCAAGTTCTTTATGTACTTGAAATGCAGCATCAACTATTTGTTTTCCAATCGCTTCCAGCTGTTCCCTTTTCATTACAATTTTTCACCTTTGCGCCTTAGCGTTCTTTCCGATTTAACTATTCCTTATCTCATCATCTGCTTTAATAAGAGATTCTTTCACTTCCTGAATTTCATTTCTGAAAACCGTTTTCAATCTTTGAAGATTCAAACTACGCAGAGCAGCGAGAGCAGCAGAACTCACATCTATCACTGTGGAGGCAGGAGTCTTGGATGGCATTACCAAAGAAGAATTTATATTAACCATCATATCCACTTTATCTTTGAAGGGAGGACAATTGATAAGTGGAATTGCCAGATTAGCAGCCAGAGCACCACCCAGTCCATTTGATCTTCCTGCAACTGCAATTACACAACCAGGTTCAAACGAATTATTGTAAACATCAGTAATTCCGCCAATCCTTTCACCATTCTTGTGAGCAGAAGTAACTCTCATATCAACGTAAATATCATATTTATTCAAAACTGCTTTGATCTTCTCACAATGCGGAAGATCCATTGGTGATCCCATGATGATGATTACATAACCATCCTTAATCAATCCTTCTGAGATTAGATTCCTTTTAACTCTATCATATATATCTTCATTGAAATCATAATTAAGTTTTTCTCCCGTAATTCGCTGGTGAATATCGAGGTAGCGTCTGTTTGTTTCTTCGATAACTTCTTCAGCTAAAACATTTGGA
>JAUVKM010000230.1 GCA_030596265.1 Candidatus Cloacimonadota bacterium | reverse complement strand
AATAATATAATCATAATCATCTTTGATCGGTTCTAAAGCTTCTTTCAGCTTGAATTCACGAGAATACTCTTTAACCAGTTCAATTTCCGCACCGCTCAGATCAACATTAGAAGGAACAATATCCAGCTTCTCTAATATTGGAGATTTCTTTATAACTTCTCTCATTTTAACTTTGCTGATCAGTGCCTCATAAATATTGGGACTATTACCTTCCACACCTATTCCGCTGGACGAATTACCTTGCGGATCAAAATCGATTAACAACGTTTTCTTCTCATAAATTGCAAGGGCAGAAGCAATATTGACTGCGGAAGTTGTTTTTCCAACACCACCTTTCTGATTTACAATTGCAATAATTTTACCCATGTTTTCTCCAGAATATTCAGCAGGAATGTTTTAATTCTCTGCTAATTTATTTATCGCTACTTTTTTATCTCAATTATTTTCCGCTCACCAATTGCAGGATGTGAAACATCATAGATCCAACGTTTTTCAAATTGACCGATATCATCAATTAACTTGCTTTTATATAAAATGATCTTCCCATTATTTTTTATCAACTTAAATAAAACACTTTTATATTTCGGCAATATCTTCACTGACCTGCACACTATAATATCGAAAGATCCAAACCAACTATTTTCTAAATCCTCTAACCGTGAAACAATCGTGAAACACGATGACAGGTCAAGCATTTTAATTATATTTTTTACTGCGTTGATCTTTTTATGGATAGAATCCAGTAAATATACTTCCGAGCCGGGAAATACAAGATTCAGCGGTATTCCGGGCAGTCCGCCGCCTGTTCCAAAATCTAATATTTTTTTATTGGAAAGGTCTGTAATTTCAATTGGCAGAAGGGAATCTAAAAAGTGACGAGTCCAGTATTCATCTTTCGGTGTTTTTCTTGAGATGAGATTTACTTTGGAATTCTCTTCCCATAAAACTTCGAGAAATCGTTCAAATGAGATCATCAATTCATCTGCTTTCTGCGGTAAATGTTTATCCAAATACTCTCTAAAAATTTCTTTTTTCATATTATTCCTTTCAGGTAGATTTCAACAAGTACATTTGGAATGTCAAGTGCAAACAGTATAGCTCACGGATAATTACGGATAAGTACGGATCAAAAAAAGCCCTGTTTTAGTATTATTCGAGTCGTAAGGACACAGGACGACGACTATAAACTGAAATTGCTTGAAGTCAAATGGTTATCAATTACCCTTAATCGTCAGATGGACAGCACAATTTTTTTACTTGTTCTCAGGCATTTGCACCGGCATTTGACGGATCAGGCAAGAAAGGCTGTTATGTTTCGAGTGTGCGGTGCTCATCTTGCTTCTCTTTCAATCTGAGCACTGACACGTTTGTTACAAGCAACTATCTTTAAGAAAGAGAAGAAAGCTTCTGACTTTATTTCAACAATACACATTTACTTACAGCTTTTTCTTCTCCATTCACTTTAAGTTTTATAAAATAATTTCCGCTTGCTACAGAGTTTCCATTATTATCAATGCCATTCCACCTCATCTTAAAAATAGCCTTTGTAGAATATGCATCCATCAAGGTTTTTACTTTTTGTCCTTTAATATTATAGATTGCTAACTCAATTTTACCATTTTCAGCCAGATCAAGTTTTATTATTGTAGAAGGATTGAAGGGATTGGGATAATTGGAAATTTGTGTGATTTCAGGAATAATTATTTCAATATCGTCATTTGATTGTGGATCACCTTGAAACTCATAAGCACCCATATCAATTGTTTCACCATAAATACGCAGATTTCCAGCAAGATCATATTCAGGTAGTTCGATTCCTGCTGGCAAATCTAATGTGCCGGCATCTATGCAGGGAGAGTTTCCCATAAGAGCGTAGGGGTAATCTCCAGTAACATCCCAACATGGATCTTCATCTAGGTTACCTTCTAACCAGATTATTGCTCCACTTCCATAATATAATACATTTGAATCTCCACTTTCAATTAAGGAGTGAGAAATATTCACTTCTTCTTCGTTCCAGATGATAAAAGAATATCCTTCATTATTATAAATGATACTATTATACATATTTAATTCAGCACCTAATACAGAAATTACGCAACCTGTATCATAAGTCAGCGAATTATCACCTAAAATACAATTTACGATATCAGCATTCAGATTATCACCAAGATATAAACCAACTGCACCACCCAGCCCGGTTTGCGGATTATAGAAATTATTATGATTTCCAGAAATTTCACAATTAATTAACCTTGCATTAAAATCTCCAGGGATTGTTGAGTGACCATATAAAATCAATCCACCACCACTACCATTGTCCTGACCAGGTCCCGGATCATTGTTCTTTATAATTCCATTTATTATTTCAACATCTAGAACAGGATTTTGATTTTGATGATTTGCAGTTAATGATATAGCGTGACCACCTGAGTTGTTTTTTACTATAATGTTATTAAAACTATAAAAGCCATCTCTTGATTGTATAGTACTTCTTAACTCACTATAACAGTTTTCAATAATTAAATTTTCTAACTTCATATCTACTTGGTAGATAATGTTAATTGCACCAGCTGTAGGAAATTCAAAAGTTTGTGAATTTATAAGTGTCATATCTTGTATGTTTAATGATATATAAATATCTTCTTTTGAATTGAAAAAAATAAAGGGAGTTTGTTCTTCAGAATCAAGGATAGTTTCTTCAGTGGAACTTCCTACAATTTTTACTCCATGCTTAATATTAAGTGGGTATTTTTGATCATTCAATGAAGGAGAATAAATGCCCGGAGCAAGATGAATTGTGTTAGGATTATAATCATTTCTCTTAATTAAAGTTTGTGCCCAGCTAATCGTTTTTAAAGGTTCTTCAGGTATTAAACCACTATTATTATTATCACCTTCTGGTGCAACATACAAATCTTGATCTATTTGTTCAATTTTGTAATTTTCTGTTGAAAATGTGAAATACTGTGTGGGTGTAATGAAAAAGCTGTTAAGTTCATTTACCGTAAAGGTATCTACAAAAACATTAATTGGCTCTATGATATTTGAAGCTGCAATATCATTACCGTTTCCTCCATAATTTAGGTAAATATTATTCATCAATTCAGAATGAAAAATTGTTGAAGAATTATTACCATTAATATAAATGCCCCCTCCTTTTGACAAACTAATATTATGTGATATTGCATTATTTTTTAATACAACAATTGATTGATTTAACAGCAAGCCGCCCCCAGAAAAAGCCTTATTGTTCTTAATACTACAGTTATTTATTTCTAAATCTGAATAATCACATCGTAAACCTCCACCATAAAGACCGTGAGTATCATCAGCAAGTCCGTTTTGTATTGTAAGACCTATAATAGCAGCATCTTCACAATCATCTATTGTAACACATCTGAACTGTTGATTACCATCTATGATGGTTTGGTTGATGAGTGAATCTTCTGGAGTAATGATATATAAAGAAGCTACAGTGAGTGATTTTTCCAGGTAATTTATATTCTCGTAATATGTACCAGGATAAACGAGGACTGTGTCTGAATCAGTTGCAGCGATTATTCCTTCCTGAATAGTGGTAAAGTTGCCTGTACCGTCTTGTTTGATTTCCCAAATAACTGAATTTAGCAACGAACTTACACAAAATAGCACGAATAAGAATAATAGTTTAGATTTCATTTTTTCCTCGAACTCACCCCAAACCCCTCTCTTAAACCAAGAGAGGGGCTAAGAGTAAATAATAATTTAGATTACTTCAAAAGCAGCATCTTTCTGCTGATTTCTTTTTTACCGGTTTTAAGTTTATAGAAATAGATTCCGGTACTAACTGATTTCCCGTTTGTATCTTTTCCATCCCAGATCATAGAATGTTGACCGGCTGTAAGCTGACCGCCTATGAGTTGCTTCACTTTTTGACCTTTGATGTT
>JAUVKM010000272.1 GCA_030596265.1 Candidatus Cloacimonadota bacterium | reverse complement strand
ATAAAAAGTGAGATCTGATCTTTTGCTCTCTTGATCCTGCTGGGCTGAATATCCCTTGCATCCATACTTTTGGATACATCAATGGCAACCACAATATCAATTCCTTCTTTTTTAATGATCTGAACTTCTTTATCCCAACGTGGGCGAGAAAGAGCTATTATAAGAAATAGAAAAGCAAATACAAATATAAAATTCTTGAGAGACCAATGGAAACCCGAAAACTGCTGCATAAAGAAATTATAGAATTTTACTTCAGCAAATTTAGAAAAATTCTTTTTTCTATTATGATTAGCAATTCCAATAAGAATTAGAAATACTGGTATCAGTATTATCAGGAACAACAAATATGGATTACCCCAATGCATCTAGTTATTCTCCCTAAGTTTTTCTAAAGTCCCTCTATCTGTGTGCCGATAGGGTATTCTACAGAATATTTAAAAGGTATCAGTATCTCTTCACCCGGTTTAGGTTCAAAGAACCACTCGATATATTTATGTTCATTTATCTTCAAGATATCTGTATCTTCTTTATATACAGGTTCTATTAATTTTACCTTGATTTTTTCATTTTGTGAAATCGGCAGTTGATCCCAAATAACTATCTCTTCTTGAGTCTTTTTATTATTTGTTATCTTGATGAGATATTCAAAGATCTTTTTATTTTTCTCAACGAAAAGACCACCCGTTTCATCGAATTTTTTCACAAATTTGTATTCTACTTTTATTGATTCATCAACACCGAGAAACGTCCAAAACTCTTCAGTTGGAGCAACTGCTTTCAAATATGAATTTGCTACAAAATTATTATCCAAGAATACATTTGTATCTCCTGGCAGGAAAGGATAGTCAGAATCATTTTTAACTTTTGCTTTTAGATAAGCATATTGTGAATGCTTAGGAATTGTTGAATACCTGAATCCAGCCGGAAATTCCTGGATTGTGATTGTAACCAGATGCGGTTCATTATCACTTTTTATTGTATTGCTGCCATCGATATCAAATACAACTGAAGTTGCACCGGATTCAACAGTAGAAACTGAATGAGCAATATCCTCTAATTCATCAAGACTTGCTCCTGCAGACATCTCTTCGATTTCAAAAGCCATTTGATTGCTATAAGAAGGTATTCCTTTCGACATCTTGCTTTGTCCCCTAACTGGTCGAGGATAATAAATAGAAATATAATGAGGATATAGTTCCGGTGGTTGCGCACTTATATTTGGTTTTGCAGTAGAAAGCTTAAGGTCTACATTAATCCAATTCTCACCGGTAGTTTGGAAAATATTACTCTTATAAGTTAAGTTCATGGTTTTTTCTTGAGAATCAACTCTAATATCATAAACCGGGCTCCAAGAAGGACCATAAACAATATAGGAGAGATCAAGTTTAAGATTGCCCTCTTTCTGCACATCGACCAGAACTTCAACCATATTTTTATATTTGTAGGCTTGTTGTCCCATTTCACGGATCTCACGTTTAATTTTATCTATTTCCGCATTTACGTTTCGTACAAATTTATCAGTATCACGGATCTCTTTATCGAGTGTTTCCTGCTTGGAACGATAGAATTCCACCATCTTGATCCATTTCTCAGGATCCAGTTCAACTTTTTCTGTTTTTTCTGTCGTGCTGGTAAGTTTTGTAAGAATATCTTTTACAACTCTTTTCTCATCTTTAGCCTGCGATGTTTTGTCATTGAATGTAATTTTTTTATCTTGAAGTTCAAGTAATTCATTATTAAGAGCTTTTTTTGTTTCATCAGTTATCTGTGCAAATTGCTCAGTTTTAAAGGTTACATCACGTAAAATTGCATTTCCCTTTCCATTTGCCTGGATGCTGTTCTGCTCGATACTTTGTGGAAGTTCATCAAACAAAATCTTGTGTTCACCCTTTGTGAGATATGTTGTTAAAGAACGCGTGATCTGAGCTCGATCTGAATAAACTGTTACAGAAGTAATTTTAGATTCAACAGCATTTAAACTAATTAAAAACAGTACTAATAATAGTGGCAGAAAGATCTTTTTCATTTTTCCCTCCCTTAAGGAATTTCTTTTCTAATTACGATTCTGAAAATAAATTCTAACAGCATTAAAATGAATGCAGCTAATAGATATTTCCAGAATAATTCCTGATAAATATAATAATCATTTATCTTCAATTCTGTTCTTTCCATTTCGTCAATATATTCCATGATGGCAGATAGCTCATCTGTATTTGTTGCCAGTCTTGCGTGTTTGGTTCCGGTTATTTCAGCTATTTTATCAAGCGAATCCATATCAATCTCAATATTTACTTTCTGATATCTTATACCCAAAGCAGTTTGCACAGGATAATCTACCAGCCCTTTTCTGCCAACACCAACCGGATATACTTTAACCTCAAATGCAGATGCAAGTCCGGAAGCATCGAGAGGCTCGATCTCACCGGCATTATTTCTTCCATCAGTGATGAGGATTATCACTTTAGATTTAGCTTCGGAATTTTTAAGACGGGCTACTGCTGTGGCAAGTCCCATTCCGATAGCTGTTCCATTTGCATCTTCATCAATCGAGACATTATCCATAATGGACATGAGAATATTATAATCTAGTGTGAGAGGACATTGCGTGAAGGCATTTTCCGAAAATACGATAAGTCCAATCCTATCATTTCTACGATGTTCTATAAAATTAATTGCTACTTTTTTTGCAGCTTCCAATCTGTTAACAGGTTTAAAATCTACAGCTTTCATACTTCCACTCACATCGATTGCCAGCATGATATCAATACCTTTTCCGGTGATCTGCTGTTTCTTATGTGCAAGGCGTGGTCGTGCTAAAGCAAGGATGAGAAGCATTATCGTGAGTGTTCTAATGATTATTGGAATATACTGCAACAAGCTGCTTCTACCGGCAATTGAACGGATCAGGTCAATACGACTGTGGATCAATCTGACCTTTCTCTTACGAAGTATCAATAATTCATATAACAAATACGGAATAATTATGAGAAGAGCCCAGAACCATAGCGGATTAACGTATTCAAGCATTTTAAAATACCTTTTTTAACAACGAACAATTATTGTTAGCTTTGCGGAGCAAAACGACAACTTCTTCAACAAAAGAAAAGATCATTTTATGTCCTTTCTTTGTTCGCTTTGTTCGGTTTTG
>JAUVKM010000193.1 GCA_030596265.1 Candidatus Cloacimonadota bacterium | reverse complement strand
GATAAGTACCCAATAGTTTCAATCGAAGATGGTCTGGCAGAAGATGATTGGAAGGGATTCAAATTAATGAAGGAAAAGCTGGGTGATAAAATTCAGATAATGGGTGATGATCTTTTTGTAACCAATGTTGATAGATTACAGACCGGTATTAATGAAAATGCTGCGAATTCCATTCTAATCAAACTTAATCAAATAGGAACGCTTACAGAAACACTGGATACAATTGAATTGGCAAAAACAAATAATTATACAACGGTAATTTCACACAGAAGCGGTGAAACTTCTGATACGATTATCGCAGATCTGGCAGTTGCTGTAAATTCCGGGCAAATAAAAACAGGTTCTATCTGCAGAAGTGAAAGAATTGCTAAATACAATCAACTTCTACGCATTGAAGAAGAACTAGGTGAATCTGCAAGATTCATTGGAAGGGATGTATTCTATAATTTGAAATAAAGTGAATCAGTAAGATTCACAATAAGTGGTGTATTCAAATATTCGAAATAAGTAGAATCTGCAAAATTTATTGGGATAGATGTATTTTATAATTTGAAGTGAAGATGTTCAACACAGAGACACGAAGATGCATAGATGCAGAGAAAAGGGAAGGAAGCGACCAATGTGGTCGCTGTACAGCTGTCACACTGAGTATGAACGAAGTGAAGTATCGAAGTGTACAAATTATTATATGTTGCTATCCTTCGATACATCCGGCAGTTGCCGGACACTCAGGATGACAATGATATAAATTTAATTATATTTTAGGAGAATTCATGAAGAAATTTGTAGTTCCATTATTGTTGATCATCATACTAGCGGGTTGTTCCACAGAAGGTGATATAAAAATAATCAACCGTACAAGCCACAGTCTCTATTTTACGATTAAAGGAAATGATTATACCCTAGAAGGCTCGGAAACTTCAGATCCAGATATGACAATTAGTGTTGATACCGGTAAACAGTTCCTATTTTACAGCGAAAATTATGTGAATGTTGACCTGTATTTGGAAGGTGAAACCTTTATGATGCAGGATGCAATAAATGGCATACCGATCGAGGAGTATTTTACTGAAACCACCTTACAGGTTATACCCAAAGAAACACTTAAAGTTTATTGCAATCCAACACATGCCGGCGTAAAACTGATAAATAATTCTACAGAACATGTAATCAATCTAGCTTATTTTACTGATGATTCGGATATTCTTATCTCCATTATTGAACAGTCCATAATTGTAGGTGATTCAGCCTGGAGTAGATTAACAGCAACTGCCGAAGATGACTCGATCTCATATTCATTTGTTATTGAATTTGCCAATGGTTTTATTGATAGCACAAGCTTCATGGACATTAATGATCTTATAGTTGATGAACAATTCAGGATTGAGCTAGATTAACATAACCCAAGCCATCATATAAATACTTTGACATAAGAAATTTTAATTTTAATTTTGGCTATTGAATATAGCTGTTCGAGTAAGATTTTTTCATAAAACAGAGACGTTCGCTTAATAATTGAATTCTCGGGGTGTTTCGGAAAACGGTTTCATTCTGTAAACAGTGGTTATTCATACAAAAATTATTAAAACTTAAATATTTTCCTTTAGTATGATGTCTTCCTTAAATCAGGAGTATTGGCATGAAGGCGAGTTGCGGTTGCGTCAAGACTTAAGTTCACAGGAGCGAAGCGTCTATGGACTTGAGACGAAAACGGAGTAAAAATGAAAAATAAGAGTAAAACCAGTAAACAATTCTTAACAGAAATAGATCTTTTAAAAGCTAAAATAGCTGAGTTAGAAAAATCAGAAACTGATCATAAGCAGACTGAGGATGTACTTAATGAAAGTGAAGAAAAATTCAGGATGTTGTATGAAACATCAAGAGATGCAATTATGATGCTTGCTCCTCCTACTTGGCTATTTACCGCTGGGAATCAAGCCTCAATAAAAATGTTTCATGCTAAAAATGAAAAAGAATTTATTTCTAAAGACCCCTGGGAATTATCGCCAAAATATCAACCGGATGGACAGTTATCTTCAAAAAAAGCAAAGAAGATGATACAGAAGGCAATGAAAACAGGTTCAAATTTCTTCGAATGGACTCACAAGAGAATTAACGGTGAAGATTTTCCTACAACAGTTTTATTAACAAGAATTGAATTAAAAAATAAACAATTACTACAAGCGACAGTAAGAGATATAACTGAGCGTAAAACAATTGAAGAAGAATTAAATAAACATCGCCATCAGCTTGAAGAATTGGTGGATGAAAGAACAAAAGAAATAAAAAAGGAAAAAGGATATTACCACTCTTTTGTTACATCTTTGAATGATTGGGTATGGGAAATGGATATAAATGGAATCCATACATATTCAAACCCTGCTGTTGAATCTATTTTGGGATATAAGGTAGATGAGATTATTGGACACCACGTAACCAAATTATGGATGGATAGTGATAAGCAGAACAATTCTCCAAAAATATTATTGAAAGCGTTAGCTAAGGGCAAAGGGTGGAAAAATGTTGTCGGAAAATTTCAACATAAAAGCGGATCTATAATAACCACAGAAAGTTCCGCCATTCCCATTTACAATTCAGAGAAAAAATTAATTGGATATAGGGGAATAGATCGTGATATCACCGAGAGCAAACAAGCAGAAGAAAAATTGAAAGCAAGCGAGAAGAGATTTAGATCTATCTTTTCCAATATTTCTAATATTGCTGTTCAGGGTTATGATAAAGACAGGAAGGTAATATTCTGGAATAAAGCAAGTGAGAAACTATATGGTTATTCGCAGAAAGAAGCTATAAATAAAAAACTTGAAGATCTTATCATTCCATCGGAAATGAGAGAAGATGTAATATCAATGATCAATAACTGGCATGAGAAGAATATTCACATACCAAATGGTGAATTAATCCTTATGAAAAAAGATAATTCTCCTGTTCATGTGTTTTCCAGCCATGTAATGATAGAAAAATTCAAAGGTGAAAAAGAGATGTTCTGTATTGATATTGATATCACTGAGCGAAAAATTACAGAAGAAGAAATCAGGCTCAGTCGTGAACGATTAACAATGTTGAATAAAATTATTCGCCATGATATTTCCAATGATTTTATGGTTATCCAAAGTGCTATTAATATCTTTAAAAAAACACCAGATCCGAAAATGATAGAAGAAATAGAAAGTAGGGTTGATAAGAGTCTGAAAACAATAGATAATTACAGGAAATACGAGGCGTTTATAAATTCAAATGCAGATTTGGATGAAATTGAAATAGCTGAAAAGATCAAAAACATAATAACCGATTTTCCTAAGATCAAATTTAGCGTAGAGGGAGAATGCCAAGTGTTTGCAGATGAAGGTCTATGCCCTGTTTTCGCAAACCTGATCTCAAATTCAATAAAACATGGCAAGGCTTCTCAAATAGATATAACAATATCTTCAAAAGATAATTTATGTGAAATCAGGTTTATGGATAATGGAATGGGAATACCGGATGAGATTAAATTTATGATATTCAATGAAGGGTTTTATCATGGTAAATCCGGGCATACTGGAATTGGACTACATATAGTTAAGAAAACAATCGAGCGTTACGGTGGGCACATCTATGTTGAAGATAATAAACCAAAAGGAGTAGCCTTTATAATAAGCTTAAGAAAAGTTCTTAACATTCCCAAAGTGTAAAGAGTATAACATTTAAAGCTTAAACAATAGTATTAATAAATACTTTGACACAAGCAATTTTAATTTCAATTATGACACGTGAATTACGCTGTATGAAAAATATTTTTAAAACTTAAGCATTCTGTTACACAGCGAATGCAAAGATTAAAATTATATCGGTTTAGATATTTTCCTTTAGCATAAAGTTGGCGTTGGGGTATGGGTATTGGTATGACTGGTAAAAATTCATTTAATTGGGACCATATATTTAATTCAATTAAAGATTCAATTGTCTTATTAGATACAGACGGTTTAATAAAAGATTGTAATGAGGCGTTTAAGAAATTAGTAAATAAAACGAGCTCTCAAATTATTGGTTACGAATGCTCAACAATTATTTTTAATAGAACTGAAAAACTGAAAAATTGTCCATTTATCAGATCAAAGAAATCAAATAAAAGAGAATCCCTTACAGTTAAGAAAGATGATAGGTGGTTTAAAGTAGATGTAGATCCAATATTTGATAAAAATCATCAAATTTCAGGTTTCGTACTTTATATATCGAATATTACGGAACACAAAAAAGCAGAAAAAGTTCTTGAGGAATCTGAAGAGAAATTTAGGACTTTAACTGAAAATATAAATGTTGGAATTTATCGAAATACAGTTGGCGCAAAAGGAAAATTTATTGAAGCAAATCCGGCGATTGTAAAAATGTTTGGTTTTGAGAATAGAGAGGAGTTCTTAGCTTATAACGTTTCTGAACTTTATCTTCATCCACAAGAAAGAAAGAAATTTAATGATGGAATGCTTGAAAAGGGATTTGTTAAAAATGAAGAATTACAACTAAAGAAAGTAGACGGAACAACATTCTTCGGTTCCATATTTGCCGAAGCCATAAAAGATAAAAATGGTAACGTGCAATTCTATGACGGAATTATAGAAGATATTACTGAGCGCAAGAAGATGGATGAATCACTACTTGAAAGCGAGAAAAAATATAGAGATTTATTTGAAAAATCAAAAGATGCTATTCTAATTATTCATAATGGGAAATTTGTAGACTGTAATCAGGAGACAGTCAAGATGCTTAAGTATAATAAAAAGGAAGATTTATTAGATGTGCATCCTTCAAAGTTATCACCAGAAAAACAGCCGGATGGGAAGATGTC
>JAUVKM010000274.1 GCA_030596265.1 Candidatus Cloacimonadota bacterium | reverse complement strand
TGAAAGCGATCCTGCATATTCCAACTGATCGATGGAGAAAAGAGATATATCTGCTTGTTTTCCAATTGATAATTCTCCTATATCATCTCTGCCAAGAGCTGCAGCACCTCCACGAGTTGCAATGCGAAGAACTTCTCTTGCGGTTAACCAGAATTCAGGTTTTCGTAAACGACTTAGCAGCATTGCCTGCCTAATTTCAGAAAGCATGTTGCTGGAGTCATTTGAAGCAGATCCATCCACACCCAAACTTACAGCTACTCCAGCATTCAGCATCTCTTTTATTCTGGCAATTCCGGAACCAAGACGCATATTAGAAGATGGACAATGTGAAATTCCCATTCCGCATTTCCCCATTTTATTAATTTCTTCATCAGAAAGATGAACTGCATGAGCTACCCAAGCATTCCCACTGATCCAACCAAGTGAATCTAGATAGGCAGCCGGGCGGTCTCCAAATTTTTCAATACAGAAATTTTCTTCATCAATGGTCTCTGCCATGTGTGTATGGAACATCAAGTTTTTTTCTTTTGCCAACTTAGCTGTTTGCTTCATTAACTCTGGTGTTACGGAGAATGGGGAACAAGGAGCCAGTGATATCCTTATCATCGCACCGTCTTCAGAGTTGTGATATTTTTCTATTAATCGAAGAGAATCCTTCATGATCTCTTCTTCCGTTTGAACTACATCATCCGGTGGAAGTCCACCGTCTTTTTTACTTAGTGACATTGAACCACGGGTTGGTTGGAAACGAATCCCTAATTTCTGAGCAGCTTTAATTTCAATGTCTATAAGTTCATTATTGCATTTTGTTGGGAAAAGATAAAGATGATCTGAACTGGTTGAAACTCCACTTAGCATCATTTCTAAAAGTCCGGTCTGAGCACTTGTAAATATAGCTTCATCATTAACTTCGCGCCAAACCTCATAATGGTTTACCAACCAGGGGAACAGCTCTTCATTCTGCATCCTAGAAATGTTCCTAGTTAAGGTTTGAAATAAGTGGTGATGAGTATTAATAAATCCTGGTAGAACAACCATTCCGGCAGCATCTATCTCTTCATCATAATTGCCCATATAAGGTTGTTTACCTATAGAAATAATTTTATCATCTTCAATAAGTATATGCCCACCGCTCCATTCTTCCATTTTATCATTCATAGTTGCAATTAAATTTGGATTTTTAATTAATATCTTCTTCATAATATTTCCTCTAATAATTTGTAGAAGCGATAAACCGGAAATCCCATTACATTAAAATAACAACCGGAGATTTTCTTCACAAACTGACTTCCCATACCCTGAATTCCGTAAGCTCCGGCCTTATCCATTGGCTCTTTAGTATTTATATATTCCTCGATCTCATATGCAGTAAGATTCCTAAAAAATACTTTTGTCTTTTCATAGCCAGAATAGATTTGATTTTTATATGAAACCGCAACACCGGTATAAACATAATGATAAGTGCCGGAAAGCTGAGTAAGAAATTCTGCAGCTTGATATTTGTTTTTAGGTTTTTCAAGGATGTCAGATTTTTGGAAAACAATTGTATCGCTGCCAACTATCAGATAATCATTATCCACAATTTTTCTTATTGCAAGCGCTTTATTTACTGCATGCGTTATTACAAGTTTTCTTGGATTATTGCAGAAATTATCCTCATCAATATGAGCCGGCATTTGTAATGCTTTAATACCGATCATTTCGAATATTTCCTTTCTTCGCGGTGAGGCTGACGCTAAAATTATTTCTTTATCTTTTAGAAGATTATGAATCATATATCTCAGTTCTTACTGAAAATTTTATCGACTAAATTAGTTTGAGTAACATATTCACGGATCAGCATCAAGTCAGGATGGAAATCCAGTTCACCCCAATCTTCTGGGTTACATTTTGAAAAATGGACTGGATATCCTTTGTTAACAATTTCCTGAATTGCTTTTAGGTAGAAAACGTTCTTATTTTCAGGATGACGAACCATTTCTTCTAGTATATTTAAATATATTTGTGGACCATGCCCACTAAACTTGATTATACCCACCGATTCTCCATTAGTTTTAGTAGGATCAATCTGCTTGCTGACTTCCAACACTAATCCATCTTTGTGGATTATCTTCATATCGTCTTCGTCATATTCACTTTTTTCATCCATTACCATTGTAATATTATGCTTACTTTTCATTAGGTTTGTGATCACGGAAGCTGTAAACATATCATCACCATTTATAGTAATAAATTCATCCTGCATGAAATTACGAGCCATCCATACAGAGATCAGATTATTTGATACATCATAGAAAGGATTGTAAACAGTATTAATATTGAAATCTTTCTGATACTTATGTAGTTTTGCTTCTATCTGCTCTGCCCGATAACCAACAATTATTGTTACATCAACGATTCCTGCTTCTTGTAGACTGTGCAGTTGCGCTTCTAATAATGTGAGTCCATCTCCTACTTCTAAAAGGCTTTTAGGTGTGTTTTTGGTTAGTGGATAAAGCCTGGTTCCCTTACCTGCTGAAATTAAAATAGCTCTCATAATTATTCCTTTTCTCATTCACTTCTTAAACCAATAAAAGGTTGCGATAATAAATGTCCATGATTTTATTGGAAGTGAATCGAACTTGACAATATCTCTCATACAAATTTGTTGCACAATGATTCTTGAGTGTTGCTGAGAAAAGTATGAGAGGGTATCTCTTGATAATGATAAATAATAACGAAATTTTCTGGGAAAAGGGATTAACAGTAGAAAAATTGCTGAGAGAAAATAATTTTCTGATTCATCTCAGTATTGTCAAAATTAACGGTTAGCTCATTAATAAAAAATCCTTTGCAACTCAGATAGTTAGTGATAGTGATGACATAAAGATAGTACACCTTGTAGCAGGTGGTTAAAAAGAATTCATTTATAAATATAGGAACTAAAAAGAATATGAAAAGTAATAATGAAAAATTTAAAGAATATAACAGACAGTTATTTAAAGATTATAAAAAATCTTTAAAGCATTTGATATTTGATGAGACACTAACTTTATATATTCTGAGACCAATTGCTTTCATAATTGTTAAATTGCTTTATCCAACAAATGTAACACCAAATCAAGTTTCATTTACCGCGATATTATTA
>JAUVKM010000227.1 GCA_030596265.1 Candidatus Cloacimonadota bacterium | reverse complement strand
GGAACAAAAGTTGAAATTACAAAAGGACCTTTTGCAGGACTTATTGGATATGTGGAAGATCAGAAAGATGTGAAGGAAGTGATTTTGCAGGTAACGATGCTGCATCAAGCAGTTTCAGTTTCTGCAAGAGCAGATCAAATAAAAGTGATAAGATAGGAAGGAAAATGAAAATATTAGTGACTGGTGGAGCAGGATTTATTGCTTCACATATTGTAGATAAATATATTGAACTTGGACATGATGTTGTAGTAGTTGATAATTTATCAACTGGGTTTAAACACAATGTAAACTCAAGAGCAAAATTTTATGAAATCGATATTCGCTCCAAAGAACTGGAACAGATATTTATAAATGAAAAACCGGAGATTGTTAATCATCATGCTGCTCAAATCAGTGTTCCTGTGTCTGTAAAAAAACCAGAACTTGACGCAGAAGTTAATGCAATAGGATTTTTGAATATTTTACAAAACTGTGTTAAATATAAAGTGAAGAAAGTGATCTTCATTTCTTCTGGTGGTGCTGTTTACGGTGAAGCAGAAGAATATCCCACAACCGAGAATTATGATCCAAAACCACTTTCACCTTATGCAATTCATAAATATGTATCGGAAAAATATTTGTATTTTTATAATCATCAATATGGTTTGAAACACACAGTTCTAAGATATGCAAATGTATTCGGACCTCGTCAAATTCCTCATGGAGAGGCCGGAGTAGTTTCAATTTTTATTACAAATTTCAGAGATAATAAAAAAACTTATCTCTACGCTTTTGATGAAGAACCTGACGGTATGATCCGTGATTATGTTTTTGTGAGAGATATTGTTGATGCCAATGTGTTAGCATTAGATAGAGGGGAACTTGTTGCATTTAATATCGGTACAGGATTGGAAACAACAACCGGACAACTTTATAGAGAAATTGCTTTACAGATGAATACGCAAATTGAACCTGTGCGAGAGGGAGCGAGACCCGGAGATATTAGGAGAAGTTGTTTGAATATTAATAAGGCAGAGCTTGAATTTGGTTGGAAACCGAAGTACTCTTTGTCTGATGGTGTAAAGGAAACAATAGATTTTTTCATGAAGAAAAAATAAGGAGATTGTATGCCGAAAATCGAGGAGCTTAATATTAAGCAGATCAAATTACCAAAGAAAAAGATAATTACGGGAATAATTATTTTGGCTGTGGTAATTTTCATTGCAACGGGTTTATATACTGTGAATCCGGAAGAAGTAGGTGTTATCCAGAGATTTGGAAAATACCTTTCAACTACACAACCGGGATTGCATTTCAAAATCCCATTTGGTGTAGATAAACTTACAAAAATTAAAGTGAAACTTGTATTTAAAGAAGAATTCGGATTCAGAACTCTGCAAGCTGGAGTACGCACAAAATATTCTTCACAAAGCTATAACCATGAAGCAATTATGCTTACAGGAGATTTGAATATTGCAGATGTGGAATGGATAGTTCAATACAGAATAAAAGATCCTGTGAAGTATATGTTTAAAGTTAGAAATGTAGAAGAGACAATGCGGGATGTGTCAGAATCTGTAATCAGAGAAGTTGTCGGTGATCGTAGTGTTGATGAGGTTATTGTACTCAACAGGAAAGAAATTGCTGATAAGTCGCTAGTAATGTTACAACAACAACTTGATATTTATGAAGCAGGATTAGAGATAGTTACGATCAACCTGCAAAATGTTAATCCACCGGAAGCAGTTCAACCAGCTTTTAATAATGTGAATTCAGCAAAGCAGGAAAAAGAGAGGATTATCAATGAAGCTTGGCAAAAATATAATCAGGTTATCCCAGAGGCTGAAGGAAGGGCGAAAAGAACTATTGAAGAAGCTGAAGGGTTTGCTGTAAATAGAGTAAATAGAGCCAATGGTGATGCCAATCGATTTATCCAAATATATAATACATATCGTTATTCCAAAACCGTAACAAAGAAAAGACTCTATCTGGAAATGATGGAGAAAGTTCTACCAAAGGTTGAAAAGAAGTACATTATTGATGATGAAGCGAACAATGTACTACCTCTGTTAAATCTTGGACAGGGAGGTAAATAAAATGAAAATGAAATTACAATATATAATAATTCTGTTAGCATTTATCGTATTAATTAATGCCTTTTATGTAATAGATGAAAGACAACAAGTAATTATCACTCAGTTCGGTAAACCGGTTGGTGATGCAATAACAACTGCTGGATTGCGCATTAAAATACCTTTTATCCAAAAAGTACATTATTTTGATAAGAGAATACTGGAATGGGATGGTGAAGCAAAACAAATTCCAACATCGGATAAGAGATATATCTGGATCGATACTTTTTCACGCTGGCAGATCGTTGACCCATTAAAGTTTTATGAGACAACTCGTTATGAAAGCAATGCTCATGGTAGATTGGATGATATAATAAGTGGTACAACGCGTGATGTAATAAGTTCCAATAAATTATTGGAAATTGTAAGAAGTTCCAATAGAGAAATGACGTTTACTTCCGAATATACAGATAGTAAATTAGCAGATGATATCTTGGAAAGTATCATTAATGGTCGTCAGATCATTGCTGATTCTATCTTTGCGCTATCAAAGGTAAAAGTTGCAGAGTATGGTATTAGTTTGATCGATGTTCGTATAAAGAGATTGAACTATAATCAGGAAGTTCAAGGAAAAGTATTTGAGAGAATGATCTCTGAAAGAAATAAGATCGCTGCAAAATACTTATCAGAAGGAAAGGGAAATTCTTCCGAGATATTGGGTAAAATGCAGAGAGAATTAGATCAAATTCAATCTGAAGCATATCAGAAAGCTCAAGAGATCAAAGGTAAAGCAGATGCTGAGGCTATCAATATCTATGCAAATGCTTATAACAAAGATCCTGAATTCTATGAATTCCTTAAAACTTTAGAAACTTATGAAAAAACAATTGATAATAAAAATACACTTATTATGACTACCGACAGTGATTACTATAAGTTTCTTAAAAAAATGAAATAAATGAACAATAAATATCCAGATGAATACTGGATGAAATTCGCAATTGATGAAGCAAGATCGGCATTTCAAGAAAATGAGGTGCCGATCGGTGCTATATTAGTAAAAAATAACAAATTGATCACTTCTGCACATAACCGAACAAACTTTACAAGTAATGGATTAGCTCATGCTGAAAAATTGGTTATTGAAGAAGTTATTGTAAACGGTGAGAAGTTTTTAAATGAATATTCTCTTTATGTAACTGTCGAGCCATGTTTAATGTGCACCGGTATAATTATTTGGTCACGAATTGGAAAAGTTGTCTTTGGATGCTTTGACGAAAAAGCCGGAGCTGCCGGTTCAATTTATAATGCTTTGTTAGATAAGAATTTTAATCATAATCCGGAATTAATATCTGGAGTTTGTGAAGCAGAATGTTCCAAATTAATGAAGGACTTTTTTAGAAGCAAAAGAAAGTAGAAGATTGGAGATTTGAGATTGGAGATTTGAGATTGGAGATTATTTATTATGAATAACAAATTGAGAATAAAAGGATTTTATGGATAAAGAGGAACTTAAAAAAAGAACCAAAGCATTTGCTCATAAATGTGTAAAAACGGTAAAATATTTACCAAATACCTATTTAGGAAGACATATTCAAGGACAGTTAGTTCGTTGTTCAACATCTGTTGCTGCAAATTATAGGGCAGCATGTAGATCTCAAAGTAAAGCATCTTTTATAGCAAAATTGAGTATTGTAATCGAAGAAGCTGATGAATCCCATTTTTGGATTGAATTTATAATAGATGAGAAACTAATCTTAAATCAAGAGATATTAGAATTATTATCTGAAGCAGATCAATTGACAGCTATATTTGTATCTTCTAGAAAAACAGCGAGAAAGAATTTGAGTTGAAAATTTTAAATCTAATTTAGAAAATTTGGGATTGTAAATAAAAAACATCAATCTTAAATCGTAAATCTC
>JAUVKM010000187.1 GCA_030596265.1 Candidatus Cloacimonadota bacterium | reverse complement strand
GAAAGTTCGCCTTAAACAAGCAGGTCGTGGTGGAATTGGAAGCGTTCTTAGAAATAAAAAAATTAAGGCAATTGTTGCAATTGCCGAAGGCATCAAACCGGATGCAAATCATGTTGTGGATATGGAAGCAATTAAGGAATGTGGTGCCAGATTCAATAAAGAAATGCGTGAACTGGATGATGATCAATGCAGAATGAGAAAAGAGGGTACTGCTCACCTAGTTGAGATCATGGATGATTACGATCTTCTTCCTACAGAAAATTTTAGATTTGGTTCTCACAAAGATATTATGAATATTCATTCCAGTGTATGGCGTTCCAAATTTACACAAGGTGTTTTTGATGGTTGTTGGATCGGTTGTACAATGGCTTGTGCAAAAGCTGTGGATGGTTTTGAACTTAAAACCGGACCTTACAAAGGTGACAAAGTAATTGTTGATGGGCCCGAATACGAAACAGTTGGCGGTGTTGGATCTAACTGCGGAATTTTTGATGCAGATTATATTATCGAAGCAAATTTCTATTGCGATACTTATGGAATCGATACAATTTCATTTGGAACCCTTACAGCTTTCTTGATGGAATGTTATGAAGCCGGCATTATTAACAAAGAAATTACCGGTGGTCTTGAATTAACTTTTGGTAACGATGAAGCAGCAATTGAACTTATGCATCAAATGGCTCGTGGTGAAGGCTTTGGAGTGATTGCAGGATTAGGCATTAGAAAAATAAAAGCATATTTTGCTAAAGAATTTGGTGCTGACATCAACTTCTTAAATGATATTGGAATGGAAAATAAAGGACTTGAATATTCACAGTATGTTTCCAAAGAATCTCTCGCACAGCAAGGTGGTTATGCCATGACCAATAAGGGTCCTCAGCATGATGAAGCTTGGCTTATCTTTATGGATATGGTAAATAAACAAATTCCAACCTTTGCAGATAAAGCAGAAGCACTTCATTACTTCCCGATGTTCAGAACCTGGTTTGGTTTGATGGGTCTGTGCAAACTCCCATGGAATGATGTAGAACCGGCAAATAACGCAGAAACTGATGAACCCGGAAAAGTTCCTGAACATGTTCAAAACTACATCACGATCTTTAATGCTGTTACCGGTTTGAATATTGATAAAGATGAGATGATAAGGCAATCTGAGCGAGTTTATAATTTCCAGAGAACTTTCAATATTCGCCGCGGTTACGGACTTAGAAAACATGATGCTCAACCTTATCGTGCAGCAGGACCTGTTACGGTTGTAGAATATGAATCACGTTCCGAAAGATATGATGGACAATTGAAAGAAATTCTTAATGTGAATCCTGAAGGAAAATCAACTGAAGAGAAAGTTGCGATCTTACGTGAATATAAAGAAGATCAATATGAAAAACTTCTGGACGCTGTTTATAAGCGACGAGGTTGGACTAAAAATGGTGTTCCAACTATTGCTCATTTGAAAGATATTGGAATGGATTTACCAGAAGTACTGGAAATCGTTGAACCTTTGCAGTGATGAAATGTGAAAGGCAATGCACACTTTGTCTCTCTGAGGAACTCTTCAAGGGCTTTTTAACGAAGAGTCTTAGTACAAGCGTGAAATAGTGAGATGAAAAAGAAAGATTTTTTTTCCAAGCACGATCCAAAGATTATTCCAACTTTGCAAAAGTCAGTAATTGGCATTGCCGGAGCAGGTGGGCTTGGATCCAATATTGCTGTTTCTCTCGCAAGAGCAGGAATTGGAAAATTGATACTAGCAGACTTTGATAAAATTGAACCTTCCAACCTGAACAGACAACAATTCTTTATTGATCAGATCGGAATACCAAAAGTGATAGCACTGCTGGAAAATCTGAATAAGATAAGTCCATTTACCCAATATCAAGTACATGAGATCAAACTGAATGAAGAGAATATCCCTTTTATTTACAAAGATGTAGATATCATGGTGGAAGCTTTTGATAAAGCGGAAATGAAAACAATGCTGATAGAGACCTGGCTTACAAATTTTCCTGATAAACCCATCATTGCAGCTTCCGGATTGGCAGGTTGGGGAAAAAATGAACTTCTTCATTCACGGAAAATAGATAATCTATATATTTGCGGAGATGAGGAAACAGATCTGCAAACTGGTATCTCCCCTATGGCTCCTCGCGTAGGAATTGTAGCAAACATGCAGGCAAACTTAGTTCTGGAAATAATACTAGATGATACGCTCTAACCGCGGATGAACACAGATGAACGCAGATGAACGCAGATGAAGAGAAAACCTCACCCTAACCCTCTCCTACAAGGAGAGGGAACAGTAAATTTACTCTGTGCTCTCCGTGAACTCTGTGGTTAAATATTGAAAGGAAATTATGAAAAAAATAACTGTAAACGATAATATAATTAATTGGGAAGAAAATATGACAATAACCAGAATTCTAAAGATCATGAATTATACATTTAGGATGCTGGTGGTCAAAGTAGATGGCAATCTAATTAAGAAAAATGAATACGAATCTACAATTGTATCTTCCGGTGCAGATGTGAAAGTCATTCACTTGATGAGCGGTGGATAGTTTAAGCAATGAGAAAATTGAAATAAGGAATTATAAATGAAAAAAACCATTAAGAAAATATTGATTTGGACTGCTTCAATAATTGGAATTGGAGTAATTGGATATCTTGCATTTGTAGCATATGTAGTGTACTCATTTACCAGTGGTTGTGGGATGGATGATGGACCATTCAAAGCTGTTAGAATTGAACAAATTGTAATTTCTGATTATGCTCAGACTTTTGACCTGTCTAAAAACGGAAAGTTAATTTTAGAAAATCGAGATGATACCCTTTCACCTATATTGACTCTAATTGAAAATGGAAAAGTAAAATGGACTTTGGATACTGATGTAAGAAACACAAAAGGATATGAAACCTGTAGAATTTGGGAGATAAGCAATTTGACTGTTATAAAAGACACCAACCCAATAAAATTAAGATTCACAGGACATTGGACTTACGGTGTTGAAGCAGGTTCAATGGAAATTGACAGAGATGACGGTGACAACAGCTTTTGTTTAAGTTGGTAATTAAAGAATAATGAAGGGTTAGGGGATATATGAAATATTTTGTTTTATTAGTTTATATCTTTATTATGAGTTGTGCAGCACAATCTACTTTAACTATTCCAAATGCTGATATGAAAAGCTCTTTAGAAGAAATATCAAAATATTCTAACAGTAAAGCTATAATCGCTCAAAAACTGCAAAAAGAAATAGGAAATATGGCAATATTCAATGTTATAGATTTTTCAAAAAGATATGTTGTTGGAGTAGATTATGGATATGGTATTTTTTATGATTTAATAAAAAATGATTATAAGGGTTCGGGCAATATTTATCTATATAAACGTTATAAAAATCATATTGAATCTGGTTTATCAGATGATGTATTGAAGGAAATAACAATTGAGCGTAATTCAATAGAAAATACTAACATAGAAAATTTAGAATATTCAATAAATAAATTTGGAAATTTAGATTTCTATGAAATGATTTTTATCACACCTCCAGACATTAAAAATGAACAATATGATTGTTACTTATATATTACTGGGTACAATGATGTTTACTTAAAAGTATTATTTTATTACCCTATCAATTCAACTTATGGAAAAGCAGAAACTGAATTATTTATGAATTCTTTAATAAAAATGATATTTAAATAAAGGTATAACAATTGTGCCAGCAGTCTTGAAGCAATGAGAAATTTGAAATAAGGAGTCGAGATTCATGAAGCTTAAACGATTTGATCAACTAAAACAATGTTTCAAATTCAATTATCTTAATTCACAATAAAATATTTTTTATTTACAGAGAAATATATTATATGTTTTTTGGTTTTGAGGTTTTTAAATGAAGATAATTTTATTATTCATTTGTTGTTTTGTACTTTTTTCATGTGCAGAGCACAAACTAGTTAAAGATTTCGAGAAACAGGAAATTCCTGAATCTGCAGCAGGTCTTGAAGAATTTAAGATCGGTGATGAAGAAGAAGATTATATTAAAAAACAAAAAAACGCTAATGCAAAACTTGTATATGCAGATAATCTCATCAAACTTGGTGATTATCAGTTAGGAATTAGGATTTACCTGGAAGTTTACAATGATGTTAAATACAGAGTTGACCAAAGAGATGATGCAATCTTTAAATTAGGTAAGACATATGAAAGTGTCTTGTATGGGCAGGCAGATATTGATAAAGCAATTTATTACTATCAATTATTAATATCTGAGTTTCCTTTATCTGACCGCAGATTGGAGGCCTTTCAGCGTAGTCAATTATTAAAACTGCAACTCAAAGAAAGAGAAATTTATGAAAAAAATAATACGACAGAATAGAGGATAATTAATGTTTAAAATAAATGAATATTTTGAAGGAAAAGTAAAATCAATAGCTTTTAAAGATACAAAAAGTGATGCAACGATTGGTGTTATGGCAAAAGGCGAATATGAATTTGGAACATCCCAAAATGAGGTGATGACAGTTATCAGTGGAAAATTAATCGTAAAATTACCGGATTGTGATTGTTGGAAAGAGTATGAGAAATATGATTCATTCTCAATAAATGCCAACAAGAAGTTTCATGTAAAAACAGAAGGTAATGTCACATATATTTGCCGTTATTATAATGACTCAGATTGTGGATGTGGTTGTAATTGCAGTTAAAAATACATTCATGAAGAAAAGTTTAATTCTATCCTTATTTATTATAATTGTAACTTTAAGTTTCTTTAATTTGTTTTCTATAGACAAACCAGATCTTGAAATATTTGAAGGAAAACTCAAAAATATGGGTGGTGAATGGTTTATCATCTCTGATGGAGATTTCTTCCAATTAAATTTAGCTCCTGAGGAATTCTTAGAAGAAAACAAAATTACACTTACATCTAAAGAA
>JAUVKM010000046.1 GCA_030596265.1 Candidatus Cloacimonadota bacterium | reverse complement strand
CCCTACAAAATACACATGAAAACCGACAACATCAGAAATTGCCTGTTATCATCGGTTCGTTCAAATCTGCCGTAACCAAATTAATACATCGAAAATATGATAATGGTTTTCAATGGCAAAAATCGTATTATGATCATATACTTCGTGATGAATCATCATCAAATAAAATTCAGGAATACATCAGACAAAATCCGCAAAATTGGGCTACGGATAAGAATAATCTGTTGTTTTGTGGTTTATAAATTATTCCTGTTCTCTTTTTTGATCTATTCTTCCTATGGAGAACAGCGTGAGAGATTCGTCAGAAAGACGATAGATTGAGGTATAAAGAACCTTAATTATTGACAAAAAGAGTTGTAAAATTTGATTAAACATTATAATAGATTTGGAGTGAACGAATGGATTGTAATAATCAGAGCAGAAATATGGAAAACTGTAACTGCACATATCCTTGCAATAAGAAAGGGATCTGCTGTGAATGCATTAGTTATCATCGTTCCATGAACGAACTTCCAGCCTGTTATTTCCCAAATGATGCAGAAAAAACATTTAAACGTTCAATAGAATATTTTGTTGAATTATATCAGCAGGGAAGGATATAATGTTCATTATCAAACCTCTAATTTTCATCATTGTGAATATGCTGTTTGGCTACCTGTATGTTTTTGCAATAAAGTTTTTTTTATTCATACCTTCTAAAAAAATACAAGTTTTTGAAAAGCACATTCCTTTCACACCCGCATTTGTTTACCGCAAAAAGATCTGGCTTATCAAGAAGATCAAGAAAATGGTGAATGATTACATCAACGACACAAAAGATGATACAGACGGTTCGCGTATTACAAAATGGGAACACAAAGTTTTCCATAAAACGTGGGATAAGATCACTTTTATGGATGATGTTAGTTTCATACCAAAATCTATAAAGAACAATATCAGGCATTTTATCGCAACTGTCGTATTTGAAATTGTGAAACAGTTCTTGCGTACATTTGTTCCATTTTTGATGGAAAAATACGAAGTGAATAAATACATCGAATTACTAAATGCGAAACTTGATGTGGATATTATAAAGGAATATTTTAATAGATACGTTTATAAATATGTTTTATTGTTTGTGTTGGCAATTCACTTTCTTATTGGTTTGGGAAATATGCTGATCTATCTATGCGTAAAATAGGATTTATTAATGAATAGAAATCATGTGATTTTTATATTAATAATAACAATTATTGTTTTGATATTCTACCCTGTTTACATTAAAAATAGGGAATTACCAGAGAGTTTGGGATCTGAAAACGTTTTGGAAGATATAGAAAATAAAAGAGTTAATGATAAAGATCTGAAAACAGATAAAGTGTATTCTTCAAGAAAGAATGCGATAACAAATGCTGCAGGGATAGTTGAACCAGCGGTGGTAAGTGTTAACGTTATCAAAACACAAATAGTTAAACGCCGACGCAATTTCTTCTTTGGTTTTTACGATGAAGTTCCCTACAGCATTCAGGGAATCGGTTCCGGTGTAATATTTTCTGTTGATGGATTCATTCTCACAAATGCACATGTTGTTGAAGGTGCAACAGAGATAAAGGTCATCCTTACCGATACAAGACAATTTGATGCTAAGATTGTTGGAATAGATACAACCCATGATATTGCTGTGATCAAGATTGAGGGGAATGACCTCCCATTTGCTAAATTCGGTGATTCGGATAATCTGATAATTGGTGAATGGGCAATTGCTCTTGGAAATCCGTATGGATTCTTGATAAAAGACAGCAAACCAAGTGTATCAGTTGGTGTAATTTCAGCGATAAATAGAGACTTTGCAGAGAATAAAGATGGAAAGATCTACCGCCACATGGTTCAAACTGATGCCGCAATAAATCCGGGGAACAGCGGAGGACCACTTGTTAATATTTATGGTGAGATAATTGGTATTAACACTTTCATATTCTCAGAATCGGGTGGAAATATCGGTATTGGTTTTGCTATTCCAGTAAATGCGGTCAAGAAATCTGCGCGAGAATTAATTGAATTTGGGAAGATACGTTCGATCTGGTTTGGATTCAAGGTTCAAGAACTTAATCAACTCATTGCTTCCCACCTTGAACTTAAAAGTCTTGACGGGGTTTTGGTTAATTATATTCAAAGGAAGAGTCCCGCAGCAAAAGCCGGATTAAAAGAAGGAGACATAATCATAGAGATCAATGGCAATACCATCAAAGATACTCGTGATGCGGAACTTGTTGTTTCTGATATTTCGGTTGGTGATGAAATTGAAATTGGAATTATACGTAATAGAAAGGCATTGAAACTGAATTTAAAAGCTGTAGAGTATAAATAATAAAATTAAGTTTAATCTAAAAAACAAAATACAGGAGAAGTGATGAAAAAAGTTTTTAGCCATACAATTATCGTTATATTAATTATTCTTATAGGTGGTTGCAACGTTTCTAAAGGTAAGAAAGATAGATCAAAATTTGGTGGGAAGGCTAAGCATCACAAAGTTGAACTTGGAACTATAGTTATTAAACTAGAAGAAACGGGTGAGATCCAACCAATTAGAGAAATAGAACAAAAATCACAGGTCAGTGGTGAATTGGTTAAATTCTATATTGAAGAAGGAGATTATATTAATAAGGGTGATCTTATCGCAGAAATAATACCAGATTTTAATCAAGCAGAGGCGATCTTGAGAGTTAATAGTAACTTAAAATTGGCGGAGATCGAACTGGAAAATTCAAGAGAAAAATATAATAAAAGAAAAGCTCTTTATTCAGATAATTATATTTCAGAAATTGAGCTTGATACTTACAAAGATGCTTATATAATTGCCCAGATAAATTATGATTCTGCCTTACAGCAATATGAACTTATAAAAGAAATTGAATCGGATAACAATCTATCAAGATTATTTTCAACTGCTTCCGGAACTATTATTCAAAAACCTGTAGAAGAGGGTGAGATGGTAGTATCAAGTTCAGGATCATATTCTGCCGGTACTGTAATCCTTAAACTTGCTGATCTTAGCAGAATGATCGTGAATGCCAGGATCAATGAAGTTGATATCTCAAAGATCGAAAATGGAATGAAAGTAAATATTCAAGTCGATGCATATCCTTATGAAAATTTTGATGGGAAAATTACAAAAATAGCTGCAATGGCTATAAGCTATAACAATGTTAAGGTTTTCCCAGTTGAAATTGAACTGGAAGAAGTTGATGAAAGATTAAAACCGGGGATGACAGCTAATATCACAATTATCGGTGAAGAGAGAAAAGATATTGTTGTAATTCCAATTCGCTGTATTTTTTCTGATGATGAGGGAAATGATATCGTTTATCAAGTTATTAATGATACAATTGGAACCGGCAATGTTGTGAAAACCGGGATAAATAATTTCCAACAGGTTGAGATAATTGAAGGAATTGCTGTTGGAGATACGATTTCAACAAAAGAACCCGAATCAAAGAAAGATAGTGATATAAAAATCAGGTTTAATTAGTAATCATTAATTCGTAATATATTTCTGCATGTTGAATTATACAGAACTAGGAGGACGATCATGCTACGCAAAACTGCAATTGTTATTTGTTTATTTTGTGTTTTTTGTATTGTCAATGCTCAAAACCTGATTGAAAGCATAGATCTCGTTCAAACAGAAGATAATATTATTAATATCTATCAGAATGACGACACAGGTGAAATTTTCCGACACTATTCAAATAGAATAGATCCTTCAATATTAGATCTAGGAGTTGCAAGAGACTTATTAGCTGAAAATGTTCAGGAAGGAATAATTTGGGAAAAGGGGAAGAAGATACCTTTTTCTAAGGGTGAGCACTTTTTAGCTACAAATAATGACTTTATATTAACTGTAAAAGATTTTTGGGATATAGAAAAAGAAGATTTTATAAAAGAAGTAAGAAGATATTCGATAATCCATAGGTCTCTGCTTGAATCTGAAGAAAAGCTTCAAATTTCAAAAGATCATGAAATAATTATGCTTGAGAATGGGAATTTCATTATTTCAAATTATTCTGAAAATTATGGAACTGAGTTTAAAATATATTCCAATAAAATGAAGCTGTTGGAAACATATAATCCTTTTATGTTGGGATTTAGTAATATTCAATTTGCCGAGAAAAATAATATCCTAATAGTTGTGATCTATCCCACAAAAACTCATCGAAGTAATAAATTAAAAATGTTGTTCATCAATACAAAAAATGGATACGTGCTGCGCGAAAAAGAAATATATAATAATTTTTCAACTAATAAAATCTTTGCAATTAATGACCTTTTTATCCTATACGGTGCAGGTTGGGTTAATGCCTTTTCTACGGATGGTAAATTGAAATGGGATAGAACATTTGATAATCCTGTATCAATCTTTGAGGGAGATCAGGGAAAATTTATATACGTTGTAACTGTGGAAAAGATATACTGTCTTAAAAAGAAGAATGGAAGCATAAAATGGTCTAAGAAGATCTCTAAATATTATGAACTTAATTTAGGAGAAATGCTGGAAGGTGTTGTAAATATTGATGTCATTCCACTTGGGATATATAGCCTTTATAATGGAGCTGAGATCGGAGTGATCATTGGACAAAAAAAAGGCACAATTGGCAGAAGTAATTTAAAACATCAGATAATTTTATTCCGATTAGATAAAAAAGGAGAATTACTGGGTCAGATAGATCTTGCAACAAAAAGCGAAATCGTTAAGTTGATATCTATCAATGGAACCTTTAAAGTTATTACCGATAACTTTGTAAAAACCTATTCTAGGTAGCTTTATAAGAATAATTATATAAAAATCAAATTAGTAATTATAATAATTTTTTCAATATTCCTGTATCTGTATCAACAATGTTCATTTCGACTTCAGCTTCTGCCAGCAATTCCTGAGCAAGTTTATCCTCATAAGGTTCAGAGATATAGATAGTTTTTATCTCAGCATTAATAAGGATCTTTGAACAGATAACACAGGGTTGATTTGTACAGTAAAGAGATGCTCCCCGGATGGATGTTCCATTAATAGCAGCTTGAATTACAGCATTTTGCTCAGCGTGAACACCACGGCATAATTCGTGTCTTTCACCTGAGGGAACATTTAATTGATCGCGAAGACATCCGGTAATCGCGCAATGTCTAATATGTTTAGGCGCACCATTGTACCCTGTAGACAGGATTTGATTATCCTTTACAATTATTGCTCCAACATGTCTACGTAAACAGGTTGAACGTTTTCCTGCCAGATAGGCCATCTCCATGAAATATTGATGCCAGCTTGGTCGGTTTTTCATTTATTACCTCTATTAATCATTTTATTGTTTCTTTATTTTCTCATCACGTACTAATTCTGCCTGAGATTTTCGTAAATAATATGGTTCTAATTCCGCAACACTTTCAAAATCAAATATAGGGATGTTACTTTTGAGTGCTATACTTATCAATGTAGAGGCTAAGGGGATATTTTGATGTTCCAAACAAAATGTATGATCGATCCCACTTTCTAAAATTTCTTTTTTAAATTCCTTTGCGCCATCACCTACAATAATTACCGGTTCTTTTATCTTTTTAAAAAATTCTGCCGGTTTTGCGTTAGTTTCCGGTATAATAAGTTTCAACTTAGGGGAATATAGTGCAGCATAAACTTCTGCCATTCTCGCATCTATAAGTGCAAGAATGTTCCTACTTGAATCAGCTACATTATTTGCCAGAAGCTCAAGAGTGTTAATTGGAAGTAAGGGGATATTCTGAGCCATACAAATTCCTTTAGCTGTGGCGAGTCCAATTCTTACGCCGGTAAAAGATCCAGGCCCATTAGCAATTACAACCAGATCGATATCAGGAATTCCAATTTTAGAGTTTTTAAGTCCTTCATCGATTTGTGGCAGTAAACGCTCAGAATGAGTGATTTTAATATCGAGATGATTAATGTATGAAATGTGATCTTCTTTATAAATTGCAATACTACCGGAACTTGAGGTTGTGCTTAGTGCAAGTACGTTCAAATTATTCTCCCAATTTTATTTTCTGTTACAGTCTTTTTTCTAAAATTGCTCAAGTCAAGAAAAAGTAATTTAAAATGAAATTCTTATAAATCAATCTGCCGTTGGTAAAGTGTTTCATAATAAATCTTATAAAAATTAGCTTTACTTGCAAACCCCATTTTATCAAATTTGCTCCAAAATAAAAACTGGAGAATGGATGAAGAAATCAACGAAGAGTAAAATAGAATTTTTCTTTTTTAAACTTTTCATCAATATATTTAAAACCTTTCCATACAAATTTACCAGAACATTTCTTGCTAAGCTCTTTGTATTTGGTGCTGGCATGTTCAATATTCGTCAATCCTTAGCAAAAGACCAGCTTAAAATGGTTTTCCCTGATAAATCTGATAAAGAGATAAGAAATATTATCAAAAAGATGTATTATCATATGGGTTTAACAACAGCTGAATCATATTTTGGTGATAAGGAAAAACTTTTTAAAACGTGTAAAGTACAGGGTTGGGAGAATCTGAAGAATGCTGTAGGAGAGGGGAAAGGCGTGATATTGGCTACCGGTCATTTTGGAAATTGGGAACTTGCCGGAAAATATATTGCTGCGCACTTTGATTTAGCTGTTGTTGGTAAAAGACAGAGGAATAGATACTTTGATGAATATACAAATGCACTGCGTTTAAAAGATAAAGTTATTGTTATAAACAAAAAGAATGCTCTTAGACCAATTCTCAAAATGTTAGGAGAAGGTTATATTGTAAGTTTATTAATGGATCAAAATGCAGGACGAAATGGTGTGTTAACAGATTTTTTAGGGCATAAGGCTTCCACATTTGTCGGTGCTGCCAAGATCGCCATAAAAACTGGATGTCCAATTGCTCCTGCTTATGCAATTAGAAACGATGATGGAAGCCATCTGTTCATTTGCGAAGAGATTATTTCTACTGAAGGATTTACAAACAATTTAGAAGATATCACAAAGTTAACAGAGATTATTTCTAAGAGAATTGAAAAATATATTTACCAATATCCTCATCTATGGTTCTGGGTACACAAACGTTGGAAAGGGCGTAAAAAAGCCAGAAAGATATAATGCTTTACAATAAAGTTAAATTGCAAACATTTGCCAATAAGGAGTAGTTTTGAAAAGATATGTTTTCGTTATAATAATTCTTGCTTTTTCAATGCTTAATGCTGTTGATTATCATACTGCATCAGGTAATAACGTGAAGCCTTCAGTGCGGGATACACTTTTTTATTATCATACAAATACAGATGACCAGCATTGGTATGGAAGTGATAGTTGGGCAGTTAAGTTTGAGTTCAATGAATTATATCCTGAAATTGATTCCCTCTCCTTCGAAGCAGAAGGTGCAAATATATTCATACCAGGAAGTTCCGGTTCAAATTCCTTAACTATCAAACTATGTGAAGATAGATATGGTCAACCTCTTACTCATCCTGATAGTTTATTATTCATGCAAACTTTGCAAGTTTCTGAGATACAGTATCAAAATTGGAATTACATTCCATTTTCTAATACTATTACCGACACAACTTTATGGCTTGTTGTAGATTATCCAACAAATTCTACTAACCAGTTCATCTCAGCTTCTGCAGTTGGAGGTATGCAAAGTTATTTTTTAAATAATGGTTACTACTATAATATGTTTGCCATTAGTTATGATTCGGAATTTCTTTTTAGTCTTCAGGGCAGATTTTTAACTGATGGAACAGATTTGGATTTTGTATCAATCAATTGGGAAGGTGAATTTCTGCCGAATAGTTTTTTATACCCGATAATTACAATAAAGAATAATTCTGATATCCCGGTCTCAGGAAGTTATATTCTTCCTTTATTGGAAGATCCAAATGGTGAAATTGAGCTTGTTTACACCGCAGATAGTACATCTTGTCAACAAATTGATTTACCGGTACTTAATGCAAATGAAATTTATGTATTTAATTTAAGTGATAGTCTCATGTATATACTTCCGGATAGAGCTTCTCAATATCAATTTGAGGCTGAGCTATTTTGTGAAACAGATAGCTTAACACAGAATAATTCAATTGAAGATGAATTTCAAATTTATGTTGGACAATTGGATAAACTTTTGATCGAAAATGCCGTGCAAATAAATAATTCAAACTCTAATAATATCTGGTCTGCCCAAGCATCAATTCTGGATACTTCAAATTGTATTTCTGTAAATTATTTTGCCGATCTTAATGATGAACCGTTTTATAACGATGATTCTTATGAAAGATTTCATTATTATGATTTAATGGGATTTCCTGCAACTATTATTGGTGGTGGTGAAAAGATACTGGGTTATACCACGGGATATTCTGCTCAATTAACAGAACTTTACAATGCTGCACTTTCAAATAAAACATTTATAAATAATGATACCTGCTTTGCTTTTTATAACGATTTAGGAAATGTTGGCTTCAGTTACGAATTAGAAAACATAGAAACTCTACTTTTCGATGATTTTATTAATGATCTAACATTGCGAGTTGGAGTGATTGAAAATGTTGAGAATGAGCCGGGTATACCTGCTGATATGAATATACCAGTTTTTACATATTTAATTGCTGAGGTTGATGCAGTACAGTTTTTGGATAGTTCAATAATCTCTGATACTGTACTTTTCAATATGAATGATGATTATACGACTATAACTAACAATCTGGATAATTGCGAAGTTGTTTTTTGGCTTCAGAATGATGAAACTAAAGATATATTTTATGTGAATAAACTTCCATTTGCAGAATTTCAACCAGGGCTTGTTAGCTTTGATGATGATGAAATTCCTAATACTGATCATCGTTTACTTATCTTTCCAAATCCGTGTAAAACTACAGAAACAATGAATATTTCATTCTCTCTTCCAAATACGATCCAATCTGCTGAATTAAAGATCTACAATATAAAAGGGCAGTTAGTAAAAACAATTGTTCAAGAACCGGCATCACAGAAAGCTACCTTTATTTGGAATGGAAAGAATAATTTTAATAAACAAGTATCCAGTGGAATATATCTCATGCAGATCAAAGCTGAAATTAACGGAAAAGAATATAAATTCCATAAAAAAAGTTTATTGATAAGGTAAAAATGAAAAATAAGAATATATTCAATAAAAAGTACTTTGAGCTAACCGGATGCGTTCATAATCATACTGAGTATTCCTTTGATGCGCAAGTGAAGCTAAGTAAAATAATTAAAGCAGCCAAAAAAAATGAACTGGATTACCTGACGATAAACGATCATCATACAATGGCTGCACGAGAAGATAAAGCTGTTAAAAAGGAAAATGATCTAATTGTAATTATTGGTGCTGAAATTAACGATCCTGAGAAGAATAATCACTTTTTGGTATTTAATACAGATGAAATAATCCAGGGCAAGGAAGCGAGAGAATATATTCAGTGTTATGCTGAATCTGATGCTATTTGCTTTGCTGCACACCCTTTTGAAAAGAGAGCCTCTAAACAATTCAGGAAATATATTTGGACAGATAAGAAAAACGATAATTTTGATGGAATTGAGATTTGGAATTATCTTTCTGAATGGATAGGGAAGCTGAATCCAAAATTGAATGGATTATTCTTTGTTCTGTTTCCTTCTTTATTTGTGAAGAAACCACTCCGTGAAACTTTAGATTATTGGGATAAATTGAATAATGCAGGAAAAAGAAAATCAGCTATAGGAAGTGTGGATGCTCATTCTGAGAGAATAGAAAAATTTGGTATCAAGTTAGAATTTCTCACTCACAAAACATTGTTTCGTTCAATTCGTACAAATGTTCTTATCCCTGAAGATAATCAAATTAATCAGCAAAATATCTTGAAAGCTTTAAAAAATGGTAATAGTTATATAGTAAATTATAAAGTTGGAAATCCATACGATTTTTATGCCGGTATTGCATCTTCTAAAGATAATAGTGCAATATTTGGTAAGGAGTTAACATTTACCGAAAACATGTATTATTATTTCAGGCTTCCTAAAATTGCAAGAGTAAAGCTTTATAGAAATGGTATGAAGATTAATTCTAAACTTGATGAAAAAGGAAGATTTGAAATCACACAAAAAGGGAATTACAGATTAGAAATTTATAGATTTGGTTACGGCTGGATCTTTACAAATAATATTTATGTGGTGTAGGAAGGAATATGGATGCAAAAGCATTTCAAAAATCAATTAATGATGAGTTATTGATTGTAAAAGAAAGAGTAAGATATTTAATTGGAAAATCTCATTTCGGTGAAGATGGTAGACATAAAGAATCTGTT
>JAUVKM010000004.1 GCA_030596265.1 Candidatus Cloacimonadota bacterium | reverse complement strand
ATTGATAACACCTTTTTTAGCACGGATCTCTTTTATGCGAGTTGCATAATCAAATTCGTAATCTTCCGGATTTACTCTTTCAAGGTTGATCCCTTCTTTAGCCAGAATACCGTTTGTAACAGATTGACCATCAGCAATGGACTCTACAACTGTAGATGGACCACGATAAGCATCACCGGCGATAAATACATTTTCTACACTGGTCTCTTTGAATTCATTGATATTAATGTTACCTTTATTATCCACTTCGATGCCATTAGCTTTTAAAACATCGTAATCCACAAGTTCACCAATAGCAGAAAGAACAGAATCGATCTGCATATCAATAAATTTCCCTTTAACAGGAACCGGACGTTTTCTGCCGCTGGCATCTAGTTCACCCAATTCCATAACCTGGCACTTGAGTACTCCATTATTAAAAGAAACAGGATTTATAAGTTCCTTAAAGATCACACCGTCTTTTATTGCATGATCAAGTTCTTCACGATCTGCAGGCATTTGTTTAATTGTACGACGATAGATAATGTAAACATTTTCTACACCAGGCGTCTTCTTGGCAGCTCTAGCACCGTCCATGGCAGAATTACCACCGCCGACAACAGCTACATTTTTGCCTAAGTTAACAGTTTTTGGATCTTTGTTCCAATTCTGTAGAAATTTAATAGTGCCAAATACTTTTGATGTATCACCTTCCAATGGAAGAGTACGGGATTTCCAAGCTCCAATTGCCAGGTTGATATATTTAAAACCTTTTGCTTTAAGGTCTGCAATATCAATATTTCCATCAGTATTTAATTCGAATTTAACGCCCATACGTTTGATCAGTTCGATATCGTTATCAATTGCCCAATCTGGTATCCTGAATCCTGGGATTGTATGAGTAACTGTTCCACCTGGTTTGTCAGTTTTATCAAATACTGTTACATCAAAGCCCTGACGAGCCAGGAAATATGCGGACGCTAAACCAGCAGGACCTGCGCCAATAATAGCAACTTTTACACCCACCGGAGTTACATCCAGCTTCATTTTTTCCATATAATTATTGAAACCTTTTTCAGCAGCAACGCGTTTTAGCTCACGAATTAGAACAGGTTCTTCATAATCGTTACGCACACATTTGAACATACAATTATGATCGCAGATATAACCGGTGATATGGGGAAGAGGGTTCTTGGAAATAATAAGTTCGAATGCTTCTAAGTAACGTTCTTCACCGATAAGTCTGATATATTCAGGGACGTCCTGATCGATAGGACAACCTTCAATGCAAGGAGCTACAAAGCAATCCAGCATTCCCAGTTTTTTATCGATAAACATTGGATCCTGAGACTTGGCTTCCATATGGGAAATTGGTCCTTCCATAGAGTCAAGTGCTAGAGCATCTAATTTTATCAGATCGATTTTGGAGGGAGCAGGTTTTGCCATGCTTTCGTCCAGCAGTTTTGCCATCTGGGTAAACTTGGTATAACCACCAGGTTTTAGAACATCTGTCGCAATAGTAATGGGACGAATACCGATTTCATAGAGTTCCTTAACGTTGAAGAAATTAGCTCCACCAGCGTAAGAAATACTTAATTCTCCATTATATTGATGAGAAAGTTTCTTGGCGAGATTAATAGTAAGTGGGAATAACGCACGCCCACTCATATACATTTCATTCGTTGGCAGCATATCTTTATCGTTAACCACAGCCAGCGTATTAGAAAGTTTAGCTCCAAATTCTACATTATGTTCTTTAGCGAATGGGATGAGAATATCCAGCATTTGAACGGCTGGTTCCCACTGCATATCGTGTGTAAATGACTCTTCTTTTAAAGTAATATGGTCATAACCCAATTTAGCGAAAGCATTCTTTACATATTCATAACCATGAAGAGTTGGGTTCATTTTAAGGAAAGTGTGAAGTTTCTTTTCACTCATTAAGTATTTACAGATCAACTCTTGGTCTTCAGGAGGGCATCCGTGCATTGTAGAAAGTGTGATTGAGTTGGAAATATTGGGTGAGATCGTTTCTACAAATTCGGGGTCAGTAATGCCGGGGATATCACCAGCAGCAATTGCTTCTTTCAAAACAGTTTTGCATTCCAGGAAGTCCGGATGTTGAGAAGCATCTTTTAATCCTTCGATAAAATTATCGATTTTGGGCTTTTTAATGCCAACAAGGTCATATCCAACGCTCATATTGAATATGAAGCTGCGCTCATCTACTTTAGAAAGACCGAACATCTTATTCAGCATATGAAGCAGGAACCAACCTTTTACATATTCTCCGTATGCTTGAGGTACGGTGAGTTCCGTGCTCCACTCAGTATTATATCCTTCGTCAGTTGCTTCGATACATGGTTTTTCAACATCCAGAGTATCCATGACCTGAACAGTTTTAAGCTCGAAGAACCGGCAACCGGTAAGGTAGGATGTTACAATGTTTGGTGTCTGCTGGGTGTGTGGCCCTGCTGCTGGTCCTAAAGCAGTTTCGCATTTTTCACCGAAAATAGTAAAAGCTGATGAGTCAGGTTTTTTATAAAACTTATCTTCATGAATTCCAAAAATAGTTTTCTCTTTTTTATATTCTTCCAGCATCCAATATAATAATTTTTTAAACTTTACGGGTATCATTATGTCACTCATTTTTTTCTCCTTTGTTTAACCTTGAAAAGGCTTCCTATAAATATTCTTCTTGCTTAGCCTTTTTAAGGTTTCTTTCATATTTCTTTCATCCTAACCCTAAAAGTGTCAACTGCAAGAAATTGTGAAAGAGACGCTTTCAGGGTTGTGTCTTCGTGGCTAATAAAGTCCTTTATTACTCTCAAATCTCTCAAACATTGCCTGCGATATCTCCCAAGATCTCTCAAACAGGTCTTTATAAAGATCTTTAGTTACGTGGTAGTCATCCATCAATATTTCATCATTCTTTATTGCGTACTGACATCGTGATTCTGTGATCCCAAAGATGAAATGCCCTAAGAATTGATCTGTATTAAATGGAGTTGTTGGCTCATAATCGAAGATCGCAATATCTGCAGTTTCACCTTCTATAATTCCCAATGGAAGACCAAATGCTTTCTTTAGCTTAAAATTATTTAGGAAAAGTGCATTCATTTCCGGATAGCCAAGATCACAATTTTTATTTAGGTATTTTGTGAATATATTAGAATTTTTTAAAGCCTTCATTGTGCTTGGATGCATTCCATCAGTTCCTACAGTTGTTTTGATTCCTTCTGAAATAAAATTGGAAATATTTCCTACATTAAGTCCATTATTCATATTAGAATCTACAGCCTGGGCAATGAAAATATCGCGTTTTTTCAAAATCTCAAGGTCTTTTTCTGTGAGGTTGCTGCAATGAATATAAAGAGAATTTTTACGAACTAATCCGAAACTGTCAAATCGCTCGATAAGACCCTTTCCATATTTTTCCATGCACTGAACACCATCTATTTCACCTTCGGCAACATGAACATGAACCGGAAAATCTTCCGATGCATCAGCAATTTTTTGCAGACTTTCATCACTAAGTGTAAATGATGCATGCAGTCCGATCATACCCTGAACTGATTTACCTTTTTGTGCTTTAGCAAAACGCACATTTTCGTCTAAAGATCTTTGGAAAAATTCTTCTCCATTCCTATCGGAAATCTCAAAAGCTAATGTTCCACTAACTCCATAAGCATCAAAAACCTCAGCCATATCGGAAAGTGCATTTTCTGTGTAACCGGAAATATGATGATCAAAAACCGTGGTTACTCCATGAGAAATTGCATCTTTCATGGCAATAGCAGTAGACAAAACCATATCTTCTTTATTCAAAGAATGATCGAGTGTCCACCACAAGTTTTTCAGGTTTCCCATAAAATCATTAAATGGAACATCGCACGGAACTCCTTTAGAAAGTGTGGAATAAATATGGTGATGTGCATTTGTTAGCCCGGGGAAAATGATCTTGTTGGCTGCATCGATAATTCGATCCGGTTTATTAAAAGATTTGTTGAAATGGATTTTTCCATCTTGGATAAAAAGTGTTTTCTTTTCTACTTTGGTGCTGTCATCTTGTGGAGTAACGATGTATGCACCACGAATTTCTAAGTTCATAGCCTTCTCTCCTTTTTAAGTATTATTTAAGGATTCTACATAATGAAAACATTATTGTCTTTCTGAGGAAGAGCTTACAAAGGCATTCGACGAAGAATCCACCACAGCGGACAAGTCTCATTATAAGCGGAAATCCTTCCTGAGAACAATCCCGAAAGCTTTCGGGATCAGGATGACAAAAACACTCTATTTCACAGAACACTTAAGATTTATTAAGTCACACCCAAATATGTCGTTTAGAGATCAGAGTAAGTCTCGCCTTTTTCGTTTAGATAATCCATTTTTTTTCTTATAGTTAATAGTGTCAAATATATTTTATTGAATAAGATATCAATTAACTTGACACAACAATTTGTGAGTAATTTATATCTAAAATGAAGACCATGGAAATAAAGAATAATTCATAATTAGATTATTGAATGAATATCAGGAGGTTATATCATGAGTAGGAAATTGATTTTAATATTATTTGTTACCATTTGTCTATTTTTTCAATTCAGATTTAAAGCTTATGCAGCCGAAACTGATCAGTCGCTTGTCTTTTTTTCTTCCGGAGCATTACTTATAGAGAAAGCCCCGGAATACAACTCTAAATGGAGTATTATCTGGATAATGGACGAAAATCCACGAACCGGTTGGTGTTGCCCTAAAGGAGAAATTTTGAATAATGTGTCAGTTATTGAACTTGCTGAGAAAAGCATTTTAGAGCGCTTGGAATTTGATACTGGTCATGTAGATACGGATGGAAGTGGTGCAAAGGACATTATTGTTGAACTTTCGAATGATGGTCCCGCAAAAGGTTTTTCGAAAATCGCGAGTGTGTCGCTAGTTGATAAAAAAGACAAACAAAGCTTTCCTGTAACAGTTAATAAGTCCGGGAAGTGGCTTCGACTGACCATTAAAAATAATCATGGTTCAAGTGAATATACAGAACTCATGGACTTTCGTGCCTACGGAAAACAACTGACCAATACGCCGTTAACCGGTATTTCCGGAACTTATAAGACTAACTTTAATGACTTTCATATCCGACAGCAGGGAACATCAGTTACAGGGTGTTATGAGTACGCTCAAGGCTTATTAAACGGTGGTATTGAAGGTCGTATTATGAAATTAACCTGGAGGGAAAAGAATCATAAAGGTTCAGCCGTCATGATATTTACCTCTAATGGAGAAAAGTTTACTGGTTTTTACTGGGATGAAGGAGGGGAAAGTTCACCGGCTAAAACATGGAACGGAATAAAAATATCTCAAGATGTCGGCGGCTGTCCACATTGGGCAGGTGGTTTACAGGAACAAATGACCAATGAACTTTTGGAATTTGGAAGGGTAAGACTTTACGGAATTAATTTTGATGTTGATTCGGATATCATTCGAGATGAATCTAAACCGACTCTGGATAAAATAGTTGCCATGCTCAAATCTGAACCAGCCATGCAGTTGATCATTGAAGGACACACCGACTCAGATGGACAAACTGATCACAATCAAATTCTTTCACAGCAGCGAGCGGAATCAGTTAAGTCATATCTGGTTTTAGGAGGTATTTCTTCCTCTCGACTTTTTACAAAAGGCTATGGTGAGTCCGCACCGGTTGCATCCAACATAACTGCTACCGGAAAAGCCCAGAATAGGCGCGTGGAATTGGTGATTAAAAAATAAAAATATGACAGGAATTGTTTTACAGTATAAAATGTTTTGACAGATTATAAAGTAGATAATTATTTCTTTTGTAGATTTTTGGAATTAATAATTGTAAAACAAAAATGAAGGTGTGAAATGAATTTATATAATAGTTACAGTACATAACGGAAATAAATTTTAAATGACAGACTATTTTTTTGAAATACCAATTTATTCAATGACTAAAGAGACTTATGATAGAAAGATGAAAGAAATCTTTGAAAAAGAAAAAAGAAAATTTAACCTGCAAGAAGACGACCCTAATTATAATTTAGCATTAAATTCGATACGCGAGTATAAGTTCAGAGATTGGGAATTTAATCAGATAATTGGATTTCTAAAATTATATTGTAATCATAATAAGACAAGAATTTATGCAGATTACTGGAGAATTGATAAGAAGAGAATTCCGTTTAAGTTAGATAAAAAACACTATAAATTCCATGCATGCTACCCAGAATGGGATATAGATTTGAATAAGTTAAAGACATCGAAGGAAATATTCAATAAATTAGTTGAAGAATTGCCGAAAGACATGACAGGTTTTTTTGAAAAGTTTTATTTAAACCTATATTTTTTAAAAAGAGTAGGTCATTATATTGATTGGATAAAATTATTAAAGATCAGGAAATGAGATGTATGCAGAGATTCCAATTTATGAAAAAGAAGATTATAAAACTCATTTCGAGCTACAAAAATTACTAAAATAATTAATAATAAATGAAAAAATTGAATAATAATTATAAGAATCTACTAAAAAATTTTGAAAAATTTTTAGCAGAGCAATGTTGGGATTTAAATGAGTACAGAAACACAGAAGATAAAATTAGATACATTAAGGACAATATTAAAGATAAAATGACATCTTTAGATGAAACAACATTCAATCAACTTTTACATATATTTAACAATTTTTATCATTTCCAGTTATACAGTAATGGATTTAATGGAGAATCATTAAATATCAGTTATCCACAATTCAGAGATAATGTAAGCTGGAATAATTTAATTAATACAGCATCGAAATATTTAGAAGAAAAAATATCATTTATAAAAAAAACAGAACAAGAAGCCATTGAATCTGAGATTCAAAGAAAAAGTAACTATTCTAATCATGAAAAAAAACAAAAGCATGCTCTAAAATATTTTAATGAGACTTTACCTTATAAAATGACATTTTTAGAAAAGTACAATAATAAAAATGATATAAGAAAATATTATAAAAAATTAGTAAAAGAAATAAACAATAAAATATATCTTGCATATCTACCAAATACATATGCCAAGGATTTTAGACCAATGAATAATTGTGTAGATAAAATGAGATCTCAATATTTGCTAAAGCTTAGAATAAAAGTAATTGAAAAACTTAAAGTAGTTAATAAATTCAATCCGTATAAAGATATAGTCAGAAAAATAACAGACGTAAGACTTGGTTATCATCATCATGCATCAGTTGAAATAAAAGATTTTCTTGATGAATGGGATCTATACTATTTAGAGAAACCATCAATACATAAAGCATTAAATAATAAAGCAAATTTTACTTTACAAGAACAAAAAGGTTTTTCAACTCCTGAATTTCTTTTTTTATTCCCCAAAGTAAATCTCACTAAATTTGGTTTTGATCATTTGTATGATGTAATTGATGAATTAGACATCTTAATTAATAAAAAAGAAAATGAAATAAACCAAACATTACTTTATCATTTTTCATTAAAGTATAAAAGTAAAAATTCAAGATATTTGTTGGATAACCATCAAATTATCCCTGATAAAAGTTTAAAAGAATATTGGCTTTTCTATGATATGTCTAAATTCTCTAAACTAATTTATGAATTAACAAGAGATGCAGAAAATACTGTGCGTGAAAGATCCAATATTCCAAAAGTTAATGAAGGGTGGATTAATGAAACAAAACTGTACTATAAGATTAAAAATTATTTTCAAGATGTGAAAGTAATTCATCATGCAAGAATTGATTTCTTAGGTCGCCAACATCTTGATATATTTATACCAAATTTAAAAGTTGGAATTGAATATCAGGGTTTACAGCATGATGAGCCAGTTGATTTCTTTGGTGGTAAAGAATCATTTGAGCAAACTAGGATAAGAGATGCTAATAAATATAGATTATGTAAAGAACATGGAATACGAATTGTATATGTTAGAGAAGGTTATCAAATAGAAAAAGTTTTAGATGAAATAATATCTAAATAAGAAAAAAAAGCTAACAAAATGATCAAGTTGTCTACAAAAATTGTGCTTGAGAAGGAACATAAGATTTTTAATAAAAGAAGTTGCGATATGATATACTCATGTTATTAATATAAAGAAAAAGGCAGGATAAAATCCTACCTTTTCTTTTTGGATCAGTAATCATCACCAATATTTTCTATGAATTTCCATGATGTCCTCGGCAACTTCTTTTATCGGTCCTTCTACTTTAATCTCTTTTTGACCTTGTTCAAAGATTTCTCTACAGGGAAGAGCTAATGTAGGGTTTTGTTTATTGTTACCAGTTAAATTAAGTAATTCTTTTTCGGAAATGCCGTAAACAACTTTTCCTACGTTTCCCCAATAGATAGCACCGGAACACATTGCACAGGGTTCAACAGAAGTATATATTGTACAATCCCATAAAAAATCTTTGCTATATAATTTTGATGCTTTTCTCATCAAAGTTGTCTCAGCATGACCTGTGCAATCGTTTTCAGTGATCTCGATGTTTTCCTGTTCGAGAATAACATTTCCATTTTTATCAACTAACAAAGCTCCAAAGGGTGTGTTCCCATGTTTTACTGCTTGCTCTGCCAGCTCAATTGTTCGCTTCAAATAGAACACATGATCTTTCATTATTAATAATTCTCTTAAATTATCCCCGAGATCCTCGATTAAACGGTTTTCCTAAAGCTACAGGACCAAGTTGTTGTGATTTATATGATAAAGCTAATACAACAATAACCAGTAAATATGGGATTATCACGGCAATTTCGTAAGGGAAGTTTATGCCGTAAACTTGAATTGAACGCTGCATTGCGTGTGCCAGACTGAATAATAGTGTTCCCCACATAATTCCAACTGGTTTCCATCTACCAAAATAAACCAGGGCAACTGCAATAAAACCTCTACCTGCTGTTATGTTATCAGCAAAAATATGAGTTTGCGCAATTGTGAGATATGCACCGGCAAGCCCTGCCATCATACTTCCTAATATGATGCATTGGAAGCGAATTCTATCAACTTTAATGCCAAGTGTATCGGCAGCCTGAGGATTTGTGCCAACGGCTCTTACTTTCAGTCCCCAGGCAGTTTTATTCAATACATACCATGAAATTGGGACTAACATAAATGTTAAATAGACCAGGATATTATTTTGAAAGAATATTTCTCCAATAATCGGGATCTTGCCCAATAATGGGAAGCTGAATGATTTAATACCTTCAATGCTGGTAATTCCACCAACATAAACTCGGAATAAAGTTCCGGAGAGTCCCCATCCCAACATGAAAAGTCCAATTCCCGAGATTCCCTGTTGAGCTTTAAATTTCACAGTTACCACTGCCATTATAAGACCCATGATAGCTCCAACAAGTATAGCTGCAAGCAAGCCGAGAACCGGTGATCCTACTGTAAGCACTACTAGAAATCCTACAAATGCTCCCATTAACATAATGCCTTCAACACCAAGATTAAAAACCCCGGCACGCTGATTGAACATCTCTCCTAATCCAGCCAGCAATAGCGGTGCAGCTAACGGAATACCTGCTGATATTATTCCAATGATAAAATCAAGAATCATCTTTATCCCCCGGTTTCATTAATTTCAATTTGGTCATGATCTTTTCTTTAATAGCAATATTTGAGAAAAATATCTGACTGGATACAATTGCCAAAATTATGAGTCCTTGAATTGCCAGAATAATGGAAGCCGGTACAGTAACAGATCTCTGCATCATATCCGCACCAACAATAAGTAATCCGAAAACCGCAGAAGCCGGAATTATTCCAAGTGGATGAAGTCCTCCAAATAAGGCTACAACAATTCCACTAAAACCATAACCGGCAGAGATCGATTCAAGTCCTCTATGATGAACTCCACAAACTTCTATTGCGCCTGCCATTCCGGCAAATCCACCGGAAAGAAGCATTGCCAGTACAAGATAATTCTTTACATTAACGCCAATATATTTTGCAGCTTTTGCTTCGGCTCCGGCAGCTCGCAATTTATAACCGATCGTAGTTTTCCAAAGGAAAATATAAACACAAATTGCTAAAATAACTGCAATGATTATACCGGCGTGTAATCTGCTTGCAGGTATTATCCTGACTAACCAGGCATTCTTACTAATTAATGCTGTTTGAGGAACCCCTGTTCCGTATGATACTTCTTTAGGATCGATCATTGGTCCCCGAATTAGAAACATATAAACCTGAAAGGCAATATAATTCAGCATGATCGTACTCAAGATTTCATTTACGGAGAGATAGGCTTTCATCCAACCGGCAATTCCACCCCAAATTGCACCTCCAATAAAGCTGGCAATGAATACAAACGGTAAAAGAATATAGGTTGGAAGATCAGGGAACGAGAGTGCTATGAACGTTCCAAAAATTGCCCCGATCATGATCTGTCCTTCACCACCAATATTTATAATCCCACTTCTAAATGCAATAGCTATTCCTAATCCAACCAGCATTAAGGGTGCAGCTCGAACCAGTATTTCAGTTAAACCAAATTTTCCACTTAAAGGTTCTGTAAACATTATATAATATGCTTTAAGAGGATTTGTTTTGGCTATAAGAAGTAATATCGCCCCAACAAAAAGTGCTGAGAAAATTGCAATAGCAATGATCAATAATCGATAAATAGTTTCATTATATAGCTTTTTCTTCATCTTTAATTCCTGCCATTAGTAGTCCTAATTTTGATTTTGTAGCAATATAGCGGTCTAAAATATCAAGGATCTTCCCTTCATAAATAACAGCAATTCTATCGCAGATATCTAATAATTCATCCAGTTCTTCAGAAATGAGTAAGATGCCGACATTTTCTTTACGTGCTTCTAATAGTTGCTCATGAACATATTCTGCTGCACCGATGTCTAATCCTCTAATTGGATATGAAGCTATGAGCATTTCCGGTTTACGGGATAGCTCTCGTGCCAGGATAACTTTTTGCACATTTCCACCGGATAAACTGCCGCAGGAAGTTTTATTATCAGGGCATTTAATATCGAAATTCTTAATTAATTCTAATGAATAGCTTTCGATAATTTTATCTTGCAGAAATAAGTTTTTAGATAAAGGAGTTTTGTTATAATCTTTCATAATAATGTTTTCTTTTACAGAAAAAGATGCTATCGTTCCTTCATGTATTCTATCTTCGGGGATATAACCCATTCCTTTGTTGATAATTTTTTGAGGAGATCGATTTGTGATTTCTTTATTATGTAATAGAATTTTACCACTCTCTATATGGCTGATCCCATTTATTACATCTGCCAGTTCTTTTTGACCGTTGCCGGAAACTCCTGCAATTCCAACAATTTCCCCTTTATTCACAGTTAGAGAAAAATCATCTAATGCCATTGTTCCCTTGTTACCTTTAGCAAAAACATTTTTGATTTCTAAAATTGGTTTAACTGCTTTAGATTTTTCCTTTAGAGTCGGCATGGAAATTTCACGACCAGCCATTTTTTCAGCAAGAGCAGCAACTGAATGTTCTTTTGTTTTACCTTCGTAAACAAGAGAACCGTTCCTAAGAACACAAACTCGATTACTTACAGCTTTCACCTCATTAAGTTTGTGACTTATGAATATGATCGAGCGATCATTCTCCGCCATTTTCTTTAGCAGAATTATCAGTTCATCCGTTTCTTGCGGAGTAAGTGCTGCGGTAGGCTCATCTAAAATTAATAAATTTGCTCCCAAACAGAGAACCTTAATGAGCTCAACACGTTGTTGTTCACCTACACTCAATTGCCAAATATACGCATCGGGATTAACAGAGAGTCCATATAATTTTGATACTTCAAGTATTTTGTTTCTAGCCTCACCTAAGTTTAATTTGAAAATTCTTTTGCCCAAAAGACCTAAGGCTACATTTTCTACTACAGTGAGATTTTGAACTAACATAAAATGTTGATGAACCATTCCAATACCGTATTTAAAGGCTGTGCTTGGGGAATTGATGATTACTTGTTTATCATTGATAAAAATTTCACCGTGTTCAGGTTGATAGAGTCCGAATAGGACATTCATCAAGGTTGTTTTTCCAGCACCGTTTTCGCCAAGTAAAGCTAAGATTTCCCCTGATTTCAGATGAATATCAATATTGTTGCAAGCAAGAACACCAGGGAATTTTTTAGTGATTTTTCGCATCTCTAATTTTCTGATAATTTCAGACATAGTTATTCCTTCAATATATATAGAGACTAATACTCAGAATTTAAAAAACTCAAGTTAAGCTAACAGTTGTTAACTTAACTCAAGTTTAATATGATTTAAAGGTAAATTGATCTTATTTCAATCCTACCTTGACCTCTCCGCTAATGATTTTTGCTTTTGCTCCACTAATAACTTCATTCATTTCCGGAGTTAATTCAGTTGCTAATTTCGGATTGTAAACAATTTCAAGATAACCATTTTCAAGGGTAAGCTCAAGATGTTTTCCGCCTATAATGCCTTCTTGACGGTATTTAATAATGCCTTCGATCACATCATCAAATTTGTATCCTTGAGAAGCAAGAACTGTTTGTGGAGCTATAGAACTTTGATCCATATCTGATGATAGCCAAAGTATTCCTTCAAATTCAGAAGCGACTCTTATGGCTCCAACGCATTGTTGAGCTGTTCCGCTAAGTACATCAGCTCCTGCTTTGATATGGGTACGTGCAATTTCACCGGCAGCAACAAGATCACCGAAACTTCCAGTATAAGCAATTCTTACAGCAGCTTCAGGATTAACAGATTTTACACCTTTTTCAAATCCTATATTGTATTTGATCGCATCGCCAGATTTTACCGGACCAACGATTCCAACGATATTGGTTTTTGTTTTTAAACCAGCCATAATGCCAAGAAGATAAGCACCTTGCTGAGCTTGAGGGTCATAGGCAAAAATATTTGGATGATTAGTTGCAAAACCTGTACCATAGGCAAAAGATGTTTTTGGGAAATCCGGTGCAACTTCATCGAGTACACTTTGATATTGTGCACCGTGTGCAATGACGATATCGAAGCCCTGGCTTGCATACTGTCTGATAGCACTACCGGCATCTACAGCGTTCCAAAGGCGTTCACTTACTTCTACTTCAATTTTGTCTTCGCCGTATTTCTCTTGAACGGCTTTAATTCCTTCATACATTACCTGGCTCCAAGCCATATCGTCAATGGTGCTTGGAATGATCAATGCGATCTTAACTTTCTCAGTAATTTTTAATTCACTTTCTTGGGCGTATGACATTACGCTAAATAGAAGAAAAATTACCATAAAAACAGACAATACTCTAATACTTCTCATAAAATTCTCCTTGGGTTATAACAAACAAAGCCTTCTTATACGTTAGAAAGTACCTGGTACTTCCGACAAACAATATCGGAATAAACCTTAAACCGGTTTAGAAATTTGAAAATCTATATATTTATTAAGATCATCCTCTACTCTCTCTGAAATAAGATTCACCCAGAGCTTTCGGTAAATTAGATCTTTTTCCTTTTATAGAAATGAATAAGAGAAATAATAATGTGAAAACATATGGAGTACTCTTAAGTAGAATTATCGGGAAGGGAATATTGAATTTTTGAAGATTGAGCCCAAGTTGAGTTAATCCTCCAAAAAGATAGGCTCCACCATATGCGATTAGAGGATTCCAGTTTGCAAAGATCACCAATGCAATAGTTATCCAGCCCTTACCGGCTGTCATTCCTTCAACCCATAATTTGGAATATGCAACTGAGAGATAAGCACCACTTATACCGATGAAAATACCGCCAACAATAGTAGCAATGTAACGGATTTTGATCACTTTTATTCCCATGATCTCACTGGAAAGAGGTTCTTCTCCGCTGCTTCGCAGAGCGAGTCCCCACTTTGTTCTATTAAAAATAAACCAGACAATAACCGGCAATATAAAAGCAAAATAGACCAAAATATTATGTCTGAATACAATTTCTCCCAGGACTGGAATTTTACTCAAAATAGGAACTGGAATAACCTCAAAAGATGTCCTCAAAGTTTTACCAACCATGCTTACACCAAAAAATGCGCTGGCTCCAGTACCGAACATTGTGAGGGCAAGCCCTGATACGACCTGATTTGCCTGTAATGTGATTGTCATGAAGGCATGGATTAAGCCCATTAAACCACCAATAACGGCAGCTCCTACAATTGCTAAAATTAAGCTTTCTGTTGTATAAGCTATATAGAAACCAAAGAAAGCTCCCATCAGCATGATTCCTTCAACACCGAGGTTAAGAATCCCGGAACGTTCCGTTATTATTTCACCAATTGTTGCATAAAGTATTATTGTCCCACTTGCTATTGCAGCATAGAGAATCGTAATAATATCATTCATTATTTCCCCCTGATGAGTTTGACATTGTAGTTTTTAAAGAGTTCGCTTCCCAATATAGCAAACAGAATAAGAGCCTGCATTACTACTCCAACAGCAGCCGGTAATCGCATTGCTATCTGCAATGAATCAGCGCCCTTTAAAAGTATGCTGAGGAAAATGGCAAAGATGACAATGATAAATGGATTGGTTCTAGCCAGCCAGGCAACGATGATCCCCGTATAACCATAACCGGTAGAAATGTGCTGATGAAGTTTGTATTCGATTCCACAGATCAGACTTACACCGGCAAGCCCTGCTAATGCACCACTCATAAGAAATACCATGAACATCATTTTCTTAATATTGATCCCGGCATATTTTGCGGCTTTCAGGCTGGATCCTGTAAGACGTAATTTGTAACCGGTTTTTGTATGATAAATAAGAATATACAATAGAACAACCAACACCAAAGCAAGGAACAGTCCTGTATGAACTCTTCCAAAACCAATTCTGTCAAATCTGGCTTCTACGGGAAATTCTGGTGTGTATGGAAAATTATCTTTTCCCTTCCAGGGACCAAATAGAAAATAATCTGCAATATTTATAGCTACATAGTTAAGCAATAAAGTTGATATAACTTCGTTCATTTTAAATTTAATTTTTAGTAGTGCCGGTATCGCAGCCCATAATGCACCACCTACAGCACCAAGAATTACAAGAACAGTTAATTCCAATGGTTTTGAAAGAACCGGACCGTAGATAATAAATGCGGTTGCCAGAGTTGCCCCAAAGAAGAGCTGTCCTTCCGCACCAATATTCCATAACTTACTATTTAAGGCAATTCCCACTGCTAGTCCTGTGAAAATAAGTGGAATAGCTTTTACCAGGGTTTCGGAAATACCATAAGGAGAACCGAGGGCAGACGTGATTACTTTCCATAAAGCAACAAATGGATTCACTCCATTTAAAGCGATGAAAATGCCGGAAAGAACAAAGGCAATGCCAATAGCTGAAAGTGTGATGATAAGCTCTTCTCTTTTTGATACTCTCTCTTTTTGTTCCAGTTTTATTTTAAACATTGTTCATCTCCTTCACAGCTTGCTCTTCGGTGCAACCACTCATCATTAAACCGATCTCTTCTAATGAATGGTCTCCATTATTGAATATCCCCGTGAATTTACCCTCATACATTACAGCAATTTTATCGGATAAACTGAAAATCTCATCAAAATCCCCTGAGACCATAATCACAGCTTTTCCTTGATTTCTCAATTGTAAAATAGCATTTCGAACAAATTCAGTTGCTCCCACATCAAGTCCGCGGGTTGGATAGACAAATACATACAGATCACAATCACGCTCCATCTCTCGACCAATTATCAATTTTTGTAAGTTTCCACCGGAAAGAAGCAAGGCAGGAAGATTTATACTCGGTAAAAAGATATTATACTTTTCAATAATTTTTTCTGCATATTCCTTTAATTTTTTATTATTAAGAAGTACACCTTTTTTAAACATCGGTAATCGATAGACTTTCATAATAATATTTTCCCAAACAGATTGATTTCCTGCAACACCTACGTGAATTCTATCACCTGGAACATAGCTGACACCTTTATCAATTCTTTTTACAGGGGGATCATTGGTGATATCATTGTTTTTAAAAATTATTTTCCCGCGTATCACATCACGATTACCAGTAAGTGCATCTGCCAATTCTATTTGGCCATTTCCGCTAACTCCGGCAATTCCTATTATTTCTCCACCGGCAAGATCAAAAGAAAGATCATTAACTGCTAAAACACCTTTATCGGAATTCACAAATAAGTTTTGAATTTTAACAACACCGGGTTTTGTTTCTACTTTTGGTCTTTCAAAAGTGCTCTCACTCTCTTTACCAACCATCATTTTAGCCAATTTGCGAGGGTTAGTATCGTTTTTACTTACGGTAGCAATTTTAAGACCTTTTCGAAGAACAGTTATTTTGTCGGCAATATTAAAAACTTCCGACATTTTGTGTGTAATAAATATTATTCCCTTTCCGGTTTTTGCAATACTTTTTAGTATTTGCATCAAATTATCCGCTTCCTGTTTGGTAAGAACGGTGGTAGGTTCATCTACAATAAGTACATCTACTTCACGAACCAGCATTTTAAGAATTTCAACCTTTTGTCTTAACCCAATTGGAAGTTCTCCTACAATAGCATCCAGATCAACCTGGAAATTAAATTGATCCATATAAGTTTTAATAAGCTTTTTCTTTTCAGGAATATTTATAATGAATTTATTATCGGGATGTCCGAGAATTAAATTTTCTAATACAGTGAGATTCCCAACCAAACTGAAGCGTTGGTGAACCATTCCAATTCCAATCTGTAGTGCTTCTCCCGGAAATTTAAAATTTAATTTCTTTCCTTTGAAATAAATATCTCCTTCATCTGGGAAATAAACACCTGTCAGCATGTTCATGAGAGTGGTTTTCCCTGCACCATTCTCTCCAAGTAGTGCGTGGATTTCTCCTTTTTCTAATGTAAATTCAACATCTGTGTTAACTTTGTTTCCAAAAAATGATTTCGAAATATTCTTCATTAGAACAAGGGTGGAATTGTTTATTATCTCGGACAAAATCATCTCCTATGTTTTTAATAGAGTTTTATTTTCGTTCCTAAATCCCACTTTGGGAACGAGAGTGCATCACAATCGTTTAATTTAGGTTAAATAAAAAAAATAACAGGAGGCTGGAATATTCCAACCTCCTGATAATTATTGATTATTGCTATTTTGCTTCAGGAATTTTTCCTTTCACGCCTTTCACAAACCACTGAATACTTAATTTTTCACCGTCTGTAAGTTCAGCACCTTCTGCAACTTTCAATTCACCTGTATTGCTATAAAGTGGACCAGTAAAAATTTGATCCTTTTCGATAATTCCAGCTTTAACTACTGCCAAATTATCTATGAGTTCTTGTGGAACAGCTTCGTTAAATTTTGAAAGTTTGGTTATACCTGTATCTAATCCCCACCAAATAGGATCATTTACCCAAGTACCGTCTTTGATCTTTGTGGCTATATCTTTGTAATATACACCCCAGTTCCAAATAGCACTTGTAAGTTGAGCAGTTGGAGCCATAAATGACATATCGCTATCGTTACCGATAGAATAGATGCCTGCAGCTTCTGCAGCTTCTTGAGGTCCGGCTGAATCTGTACCTTGTGTGATCAGATCACATCCAGCAGCGATCATTGTGTTTGCAGCTTCTTTTTCATGAACAGGATCGAACCATGAATTTGTCCAAATAACCATAGTGGTTGCATCTGGATTAACACTTAGAGCACCAAGCGTGAAAGCATTAATATGGCGAACGATCTCAGGAATTGGGAATGGAGCTACATAACCAAGTTTACCGCTTTTAGACATAGTTGCAGCAACTATTCCAGCCATATATTTTGTTTGATACATTCTTCCAAAATAATTTGTTGAGTTATCAGCAGTTTTATAACCACTGCAATGATGGAATTTTACATCAGGATATTTTGCGGCAACTTCGATAGTTGGATCCATATATCCAAATGAAGTTGTGAAGATCATATTACATCCGGATTCAACCAGTTCCGTAATAACACGAGTAGCTTCTGCGCCTTCAGGTACACTTTCAACAAAGGTTGATTCATCTACAAATTTGAGTTTTTCCATCTCTAGACGACCTGCATCATGAGCTGTTGTCCAACCTGCATCTTCAACTGGACCTACATAAACGTAACCGGCTTTTAGGTTATCGCCTTTGGTAGTACTGCCACCACATCCAGCAATAAGCATAACTGCTGCAATTGTTACAAAAATCCAAAATAATTTTTTCATAGTTACTCCTCTCTTTTTTTGTTTAAATTTCAATTTTTTATAATAGTTACGAAATTAACACACATACATTTTCATTTACGATATTGTTTATCAATTTATGCTTTTCTCTAATTGTGATTCGAAATATTCTGAATTGTGAATGGTGAAACCCGTTTATTAAGTTTACATATAAAGAATTCTTATTAACTTTAATATCTTTTATTTTCATTAATACAAAATAAGCGGAATGTACAATTCGGTGTCAAGAGGAAAATTTGAGTCTAAGGAAACTGCAAATTACAAAAAACCTTTTGCTTGACATACAGACGAATACTTTTTTTAGAAGAGAAAATTATTATCATTATGGAGTATTAAATGAGTGGTAATCGTATTGAGGAACATCCGATCTTGCCAATTGTAGATCGGGAAGAAATCAATTTTTATTGGAATGGAGAGAGACTTGCCGCTAAGAAGGGTGAAGTTATATCTTCGGCGTTGTTTGCGAACGGAATTAAAATCTTTGGACATCATCATAAAGACGGCAGTGCTCAAGGAATCTTCTGCGCTAATGGTCAATGCGCAAAATGTGCAGTTATCGTAGATGGTGTTCCAATGAAGTCATGTATGACAATTGTGAAACCGGAAATGAAGATTGAAAGTGTAGAAGGATTACCAAAACTTCCTCAAACTGATAAGCATGAGATCAGCGATATTGAAGAACTTGAATATGATGTATTGATAATTGGCGGAGGACCTGCAGGTCTTTCTGCTGCAATTCAGCTTGGTGAGCATAATATAAAAACGTTAATCGTTGATGATAAAACTGAAACTGGTGGAAAACTCGTTTTACAAACTCATAAATTCTTTGGTTCAGTAGAAGATTCTTTTGCCGGTACCAGGGGAAATGATATTGGAAAAATACTGTCTCAGAAAGTTAGTGAAAATAAAAATATAGATGTTTGGACAAATAGTATTGCACTTTACGTTTACAAAGATAAAAAAGTTGGAATCTTAAATAATGATGTTTATAAATTAGTAAAACCCAAAATTATTTTAAATGCAGCGGGAGCTAGAGAAAAATTCTTACGTTTCAAGGGGAATTCATTGGTTGGTATTTATGGAGCAGGAGCATTTCAAACATTGGTAAATCGTGATCTTGTACGACCTACAGAAAGACTTTTCATTGTTGGTGGTGGAAATGTGGGTCTCATAGCCGGTTATCATGCACTGCAAGCTGGAATTGAGGTTGTAGGACTGGTGGAAGCCATGTCAAAATGCGGTGGTTACAAAGTTCATGCTGATAAACTTGCGCGGCTTGGTGTTCCTATTTATACATCTCATTCTGTTCTGCAGGCAAATGGAAAAGAGACAATTGAATCAGTTACAATATCACAAATTGATGAAAATTTTAATCCTGTGAAAGGAACAGAAAAGACATTTGATTGTGATACTCTTCTTATTGCAGTGGGATTGGAAAGTGTAAGTGAATTTACAGATGAAGCTGAAATTGCCGGAATAAGAGTTCTTTCTGCCGGTGATGCTAAAGAAATAGCAGAGGCATCTTCTGCTATGTTCAATGGTAAAATTGCAGGACTTAAGATAGCAAAAGAGATTAATCCGAATGTGGAAGAAATTCCAAATAGCTGGTACGATAAAGCAGAGATATTAAAAAAAGAAGCTGGTAAGATCTCTGAATATAATCTTCCTGAAAGTGAAGAAGGAATTTTTCCGGTAATTCACTGTTTAGAGGAAATCCCATGTAATCCCTGCAGTACGGTTTGTCCGACAAATTCAATTTTTATGAAGGGTGACCCAATCATGGATCTACCGGTTTATGAAGGCAAATGTATTGGTTGCGGGAAATGTGTTACTATCTGCCCGGGGTTGGCAATTACACTTGTAGATTTCAGGGAAGATATGGAATATCCTACAATTACACTTCCATATGAAGTTTCAAATCATAAAATAGAAACTGGAGATAATATTATTTGCGTTGATATTGACGGAAAGGAACTCGGTAACTTTTTTGTAATACAGATTCTTGATGTAAAAGCCAATAACAGAACTCAACTTATAAGACTGAAAGCTCCCAAAAATATTGCAAAAAAGATCGTCTCTTTCCAAATTCAGAAAGCAGAAGTTTCCCAACAGAAAGAAACAGAAATTCAATACATTTCTGATGAAGAAATGGTTTGTCTTTGTGAGAGAATTACAGCAAAAGAGATTCGGAATCTCATAAAAAAAGGTATCACTGACATGAACCAGATCAAAGCAATAACCCGTGCAGGAATGGGACCTTGCGGAGCAAAGAGTTGTGATAATCTCATTAAACAATTATTAAGGCAGGAAGGAATTTCGTTAGATAGGATAGAACCAAATACAAGAAGACCGATCTTTGTGGAAGTACCTCTGGGTAAATTTGCTGATGGGAAAAAATAGCTCACGGATTTACACAGATAATCACGGATATGTGTGACTGAGAAATCAGTGTTTTGTTTATTGAAAATCTTAGCGTCTTTGCGCTCTTTGCGGTGAAAGTCAGCCTGCCGTGGCGTAGTTTTAACGAAGACAGGTGGCATGATAGGAGAAATAATGTCGAATTATGACGTAATTATTATTGGAGCAGGTTCAGTTGGCGTTCCTGTTGCATTAGCTCTATCGGAAAAAAAATTCAAAGTTCTGGTGATCGATTCCAAATCATCTTGTGGACAAGATAATAATAAAAAAGCTATTGGCGGTATTCGCGCTACTCATTCAGATTTTGGGAAGATAAAAGTTTCACAAAGAAGTATCGAAATTTTCTCTACATGGAAGGAGAAACATGGTGATGATATCGGCTGGATAGCTAATGGTTACAGTTTTCCCGCCTATAATATTGAAGATGAAAAAAAATTGAAAGATCTGATGAAGATTCAGCATTCTTTTGGTCTGAATATAAAATGGATCTCTCCCGAAGAATATGAAAAGCTGGTTCCAGGAATTAATACTGATAGCCTTCGTGGTTCTACATACTCACCAGAAGACGGTTCAGCATCTCCACTCCTTGCCTTGAATGCGTTCTATTTTAGAAGTTTGGAATACGGAGCCGAATACAAATTCAACGAAAATGTTATAGATATTGAATTAAAAAATAATAAAATTACGCAAGTAGTTACTGATAAAGGACAATATTCTGCTAATACTATTATCAATGCTTCCGGAAATAATGCAAAAAAAATAGGAAAATTGATGGGAATTGATCTGCCGGTCATTCCTGACAGCCATGAAGGAGCAATAACCGAACCAGTTGAAAGATTCTTTGAGCCGATGGTGGTTGATATGCGTCCAATAAAGGGATCGGCAAATTACTATTTCTACCAAAATAATGAAGGACAAGTAATTTTCTGTATAACTCCGTCTCCACCAATTATTGGAACAGATAGCGATTCAACTTCTGTATTCTTACCGCAAGTTGCAAAAAGGATGGTAGAGCTTTATCCGCGCCTTGCCAATTTAAAAGTTCGCAGAACCTGGCGTGGACAATACCCGATGACGCCGGATGGTTTTCCAATAGTGGGAAGATCAAGAGAAATTATAAATTTGATAAATACTGTGGGAATGTGTGGACAGGGTTATATGCTTGGTCCTGGTTTGGGTGAACTCATTGCAAGAATTGTTGCAGATGAACTTTCTAATGATGATAAAAGGGCATTAATAAGTTTTGATCCTTATCGTGATTTTTCCGGAATGGAGCAATTTAAATAATGGGGTTTTTGGTGTTTGGTGTTAGGTGTTTGGTTGAGGATAAATGAAAGTTTACATTGAGAAAATTGAGAATTACGATTTTGATAAGATCTATCAATTTATTGAAAAACTGCAGCTTGAAGAAATTCTTAAAGATAAGCAAAAAATTTTGCTTAAGCCAAATCTTTTAGGAGCATTTCCACCAGAAAGAGCTGTTACAACAAATCCGATAGTTGTTGATGCAGTTATTACTTATTTAAAAAATATTGGGAAAGATATTATATTAGGAGATAGTCCCGGAGGTTCCACATCCGTTAAACTTGTTTGGGAACGAACAGGTATGAAACAATTAGCAGAAAAACACAATATTCCGTTAGTAAACTTCAAAATCGGTGGAATAATTAAAAAGAAAACAGATACTATC